>JAFAPF010000344.1 GCA_019247245.1 Rubrobacter sp.
ATCTTCGTGCTGGAATCCGGCCAGCCGGTACTCGATGAGGACCTGAAGTTCATCGAGCAAATCCTGACCATAACGAGCAACATCATCTTTGTCCAAACAAAGATCGACCAGTACAACAAGGAGGATTGGCAGGACATCCAGCGCCGCAACCAGGAGATCCTCAACGAAAGGTTCAAAGATCGGCTGGTCGACACCCGCGTCTGGCCGGTATCGAGCACGAACCTCCGCAAGGCGGCTTCCGCCGACAAGAAGACCGAGGAGGCTTACCTGATGGTTAGCCGACACCAGGAGTTGATGGCCGCGTTGCAGGCGTTTCTGGCCCGGGTGTCCGGGTGGGGGCGGACCACAGAGGCGATAGTCGTGGCTACCAAGTACCACGATACCAGCCGAAAGGCACTGGCCGGACGGCTGGCCGGGCTGACCGCGGAGTCCGAGCAGAAGCAAGCAGAGCTGCAGAAAGCCGCTATGGAAGCCAAGCGGCGCTTCGACGCCGAGTGGGGTATACAAGGTCAGAAATACAAGGAGTTGAGGGACGGGCTGCAGCGTGCTATCTCGGTCGGCAAGCAAAGCTTCTCCAACACGATGCAACCGGGCAGCGACCTCGAGCTGACCCAGAAAGCGAAGATAGACGCGGCCTCCTCCTTGAAGAAAGCCAACAAGGTCGCCGAGGAGATGCCCGGCGAGATAGTCACGGCGGCCATGAACAACTGGGCGCGGATCTGCGATGAGGTACAACAGCGGTGCATAGCGTTGCTGGGACCCTTCACCGAAGCCCTCGATGATATAGGTGCGCCGGTCGAGCCAGAGCTGTCCGCTCTCCCCGAGGACGGCGACACCCAAAACAAGTTCAAGCGCGACTACTTCGGAATGTTCAGGAGCTCGGCTGGCTCGGGGATGATGGTGATGAGTATGACCGGGATAGCGCAAATCGTGGGGGGGGTCTCGCTTATAGGAGCCCTTGGAGCGGCGGCGCCATTCGTAGCCGTCCCGGTGCTAGCGGTGTTGGTAGGTGGCGGCCTCAAGGGGGCCTTGAGCGGGCAGGTCAAGACCTCGCAGCAGCAGTTGAGGGTGCAGCTCGCGGAGCAACTCCAGAAGGTGCGACGGTATTTCTTCGATGTGGACCTGGCGGCCGGAAACTTTAGCCGGGTCGACGAATACTTCGCGACCCTGGAGCGCACGGTGAACGAGCAGGTGCGAGAGCTGGTCGAGAAGAATTCTACGGAGTCCCAAGCAGAGATCGCCCGCCTCAAGGAGGCGATGCAACTCGATGCCCGCGAGCGCGAAGCGCGAACCAAGCAAGCCCAAGAGCAGCTGGCCAAATGGGATAACATAGGCAAGTCCCTCGGAGCCGTGACGGCTCGCATCAGAATACTGCAAAGACCCGCGGCACCAGCTCCGGCGCCAGCCACGCTGGAGAGAGGTTAGCACCATAACCGAGCAAGCTCCGGCGATCGGCATAGACTTCGGTACTAGCAACTCTAGCATGGCATGGTACGACCCCCGAATCGGAGATGCCGAAGTCCTCCTGAACGCCGAGGGACAGACCAAGACCCCTTCGCTAGCGTATTTCGGTGAAAACGAGACCCTGGTCGGCGAGACCGTCGAGAACCTGATCGAAGACGTCTCAACAGACAGGGCGCGGCGCGATGAGATCCTCGGCCGCACCATCGCGAGCATCAAGCGTAATTTGCTCTCCCCGCCCAGGATAGCGCTCCCCGGCGGCCGCTACGTCCGTCCAGTGGAGGTTGTAGCAGAGATACTAAAAAAGCTCAAGCACGACGCCGAAGACGGCCATTTCCACCAAGAGGTCGGGCGAGTGGTCATCACCTGTCCGGCTGAATTTAACGTGTTGCAGCGCCAAAAGATCGAGGAAGCGAGCCACCTGGCTGGCTTCAGCGAGGTGGTATTGCTGGAAGAGCCGGCAGCTGGAGCTTTGGCCTACACGCGGGCAGGGCTCAACGTGGGCGAGCACGTGCTGGTCTACGACCTGGGCGGAGGAACGTTCGACCTGGCGGTGCTGGACAACGAGGGCGAATCGTTCCAGGTGGCGATGGAGCCGAAGGGTATGGAACGTTGCGGGGGAGACGACTTCGATCTATCTCTCTACCACCATTGCGACGAGGTTGCCCGCGAGAAGCTGGGGCGCTCCATAAGCCTGACGGGTGCCGTGGATCTGAGCTTCCTGCGGGCGTGTCGGCGGCGCAAGGAGAATCTCAGCTTTCAGGAGCGGAGCAGGTTCAACAACTACCTGTCCTCGGACGATGGTCCGGTGCTTTTCGAGCACGAGGTGGATCGCCAAACGTTCGAAGAGCTGATAGGTGAATATGTCAAGATCACCACGCGGTTGACGAAGGAGATCCTCAGCCAAGCCAATGCCGCGGGCTATGAAATAGATACGGTGGTGCTGATTGGGGGCTCAGTCCGCGTGCCGCTGGTGATACACACGCTCGAAGAGACCCTGCCGGTAAACCCACTAGGGTTCAACAAAAGAGACGTGGCCGTTGCCCTCGGCGCGGCACATTACACGAACGTTTGGTGGCCGGCGCCGCAAGAACCGAAAACGGGGCCCGGTACTGAAGCTCAGAGTACGACGACAGATTCAAGCCCTCCGGCCCAACGCCAAACAGCGGTCGAGGAAGCGGCTTCGGACAGGAAACCGAAGAGGCCAGAAGTAGATCATCGGCTCGATAGCGCTCCAGCGGGTGACGAGCCGCCTCGTACGCTGCTGCCCGTGGAGAGCACGCCCGACCGCCCATCGCAGCGCAACCAAGACGAACGGTTCCCACCCTCACAAACGACCGTCCTGCGTGGTGCGCCAGTTCAAGATCAGAGCAGGCAGAAGCAGCGTCGAGTAGTACTTCCTTGGATCAAAAGGCTGGTCGTGGTCGTGGTGATAGTGGGACTCGCAGGGTTAGGAGGTACTATTTGGTTCGGAGGTGGTAAAGGGGCTAGCCCAGCGCCCGGCTACGACCTGCTGGAGTACCCCTCTGGAAAACTATCAGTAGAAGTCCCCACCGCCTGGAAGGAGCATGTCACCACTAACGCAACGGGGGAAAATGGAAAGGGGTGGGACTCCTTCGCGGGCGAGAGCGTTATAGGAATGACAGCCGGCAACGACCTCCACTCCTGGAGTAGCGGCTCTAAAGGATCCCAGGGGATGTACATAGCGGCCTCAAAGAAGCTAGCGCAAAGCTATACCGACGATCAGCTCGTCACCTCGGGCCCTCACGACTACTCCTCTTCCTGCCAGACAGGTCCCCGCCGGGACTTCGATCGAGCCCCCTACTCGGGGAAGATTCAAGAGTGGGATAACTGCGGCGGCACTGCTGGCCACACCGTCCTCACGCTAGCCGCAGCACCAAAGGGCCGCGGATGCGAGGTCTTATTGCAGATCGGGGGCTACCTTGAGGGCGAGGAGGAGAACATTCAGCACATCTTGGATACCTTTGAGGCTGACTGCGGGGGTATCAGCTAGCTTCCAACTCAAAAGACCCAAAGCAGATATCCTACGTGCACGGTAGTACGATAGTATGTTGAGCTGTGAGAGATGTACAGGAAAAACTCGCCTCAACCTTAGGCCAAGCGGGACAGCGACTGCGGGGGGCAGGGCTACCGGTGGAGCTGGGGGAGCGGATGGAAGGCCTAGCAAAGCAGGTGTACCAGCCCTGCGTGGTCGCCGTGGTAGGGCGGGTCAAGGTGGGCAAGAGCACGTTTGTAAACGCTTTGCTTGGTGAGGATCTGGCCAAGGTCGGGACTACCGAGACGACCGCTACCATCAACTACTTTAGTTATGGAGATTCAGACCCCGAATGGCCCGTCCGGTGTCACTGGCGTGGCGGCAAGGTTACCACCGAAAACCGGGAGTTCCTGGACAGCTTACAGGGTAACGATATGGAGACCCTACAGCGGGCGGATGGCATCGAACATCTGGAGTACTTCTTGCCTAACCCTTTGCTGAAGCAGATTACGCTGGTAGATACACCGGGCACCGGGACGGTGGTTGAGGAGCACAGCGAGCGAACGGCGGAGTTCATGCGCCTTAACAGCCAGTTGCGCGAGCGCCACGATCGGGACACCCGGCGCTTGAGCGATACAGCGGACGCCGTGATCTACCTGGTGGGTCAGGTAGCGAAGGTTACGGACCAGGCTTTCCTCCAAGAGTTCGCCCAGACGACCGAAGGACAGGCGAGCATGCTCAACGCTATCGGGGTTCTCTCCAAGATCGAGCTGCAACCAGAGGTCATGGCCCGCCGCCACGAGCTGTCCAGGAAGATCGCCGGCCAGCTCAAAGAAAGCCTGAACACCGTGCTCCCCGTCGCTGCCGGGGTCCGTCGGGCGCTGGACCGGCTGCTGCAAGACGACAGGGCACCCCTCCAGCAGGTGGTAAGCACGCTGCGACGCATCCCGTCCGAGACGCTCGAGATACTCCTCGATTCTCAGGAGTTTTTCTGCGACCTTGACTTTCCCGATAGTCCGATCGGCCCGGCCGAGCGCCGCGAGTTGCTGGGAGACATGAGGTGGGCAGTGTTTACTACCATAGCCCGCATCACGGCGGATACTAGCTTAGATCTCGACGAGGTCGTCAAACGGCTGGAAGAAATCTCCGGCTTTAAGCCACTGTGGGAGGTTTTGAACAGGCATTTCATCCAGCGGGGTCACATTTTGCGATGCTACAGGATCGCGGGGGACGCCCAGGAGACGCTAAACGAGATCCGCTACACCCATCTACCGAACCACAGGAGGAAGATACGAGGGGAAAAGGACCGCTTGGACAGGTTTCTTCGCTTTATCCGCTGCTCCGGCGGAGATCCCGAGACCGCCGCAGAGCTCGAGGACTTCGTGCGGGGTCACCTCGACGCAAACCGCCAGGCGAGCGAGCTGGAAGCGCTGTACCGCGACCTGGACGCCGAGCTTAGCGCGCTGTTCCACCAGCTTCTGGAGTACAACGAGGACTTCGAGGTTTTGCAAAAACTCGACACCGCCGACGGCGACTTCTCCGAAGCCGAACTAGCCGAGCTACGACCGTTGCTGGGTCTGTACGGCGCTGAGGCCCAAACGCGGCTGCCGCCGGGGGCAGCAAACGCCGAGTACGTGGGCTGGCGGCAGATGTACTGGGGGCGCCGGAGAGGCGAGGCGTCGTACGGAACGGTTCAACACGCCGTGGCCGATAGGGCATTTACCCGGTATGGTTTGATCCTCGATGAGATCCTGGTTGGCTCGGATAATTTTTAGTGCTCAGCCGCCAGCAAAGTTCGTAGCAAAGACGCCACTAATCCTATCCGATGTCATACCCTCATAGACGCTGGGTGCGCGGCTGATATGCCTCCGTAAGAAACACAGCTCAAACCAACAAGAGTGCCTAAGGGAGGGGTAGTGGCGTTTCGTAGAACTTTGTAGAAGGCCGCAACCGCTTGCGAAAATCGCTATAGTCTCTCTGGGAGTTTGAATAGGTGCGGAGACTTCTCTACCAAGATTAAGGATTCTCTAAAAGCCGGGCTCCGGAACGAAGCCCCCTTCTATACATAGCTTGGAGAATAGCTTGGAGAATCCTCCGAGAGCATTTGTCGACGTGTTGTATATAGTACAGAGCAGGCTTTGATGGCTCATCGACAAGCTCCTTAGCTCACCAGTTCCCCTTGTACGATGAGGCGGTTAGAGAAGTCCGGGAACGTGCAGGTCTGCAGCGATACGATGCTTTTACCCGCTACGGGGTTTATAACCTCAACGTCTTGAGGCGTGACAACCTTTGCTCCCGTCACTCGGTAGAGATACTGCTTGCCCGTTGAATCCTTCAGAAGTATCTGGTCGCCGCTCTGCAGCTCGTTGAGCTTCAAGAACACCAGGAAAGAGCCGGTTCCGACGAAGCCTAAGCGATGACCGGCGATGTAGGTGTTGGACCCTGGCTGCCAGGGGAAACCCGTCTCGGGTACGTGCACGGCTGACTCTGAGAGCTTCTCTTCGGAGAGCGAATTGTAGATTGGTATGTTCTGGAGCCCGAGCTTGGGTATAGTCAGGTAGAGTGTTTTGTCCGCAGGGCCCTGAACATTCGTTGGGAAGGTCGATCCGCTCTCGGTCGGGATGTTCCCTGCCGTATTATTGCTCATGCCGACAAAAATCAGAGCTATACATCCCAACGCTGCCACGACCATCGCTATTCCTAGCTGTACTAGTAATCGTCTCCACCACGTCTTCTTTTTTTGGCTAGCCATTGCCATAAGTCTATTTTCCGTTCTCTGTATAGCCCCGTATTGAGAAGACTCGTGTTCGACCTATAGGAACAATAGGTGACTTGTTGAGAGGCCCTTCTTAGAAAGCTGCTCGCAATGCAGATAGGGACGCGGAGGTCACCCCTATCCGCATCTCTATCGACTCAGAGCAGAGGAGTGGCTCTTACCGGGAGAAGCGCCGTATAAGGAACCATCCCGCAAGGAACAGCCCGCCTGCCGCCAGCGCCAGTGGGGCCCATCCCCCGCCGCCAGTATTCGGGAGGCTCTTGGTCCTGAGGGAGTCTAGGAGGTTCTTGGCCCCGGAAGCAGGAAGATTGCTCTTGAGGGAGTTTCCAGCGTTGGCTATCCCGTTCGTAACGTTGGGTGGGAGGATGTTGCTTATGGACACACCCTCGTGTCCCATGCCACTGACGGGGCCTGCGCCGCTGCTATGGAAGCCGCCACTAGAGCCACTACCGTAGCTACTGCTGTCGTAGCCACCACTTGAGCCACCACCGTAGCTGCTGCTGTCGTAGCCACCACTTGAGCCGCCACCGTAGTAACTACTGCCAGAGTCATCACTGGTGCCAGAGCTATCTGCGGGGCCAAAGATACCACCGGGGCCGAAGATCCCACCAGCGCCAAAGATAGGGACACCAGAGAAGATTCCACCGGGCCCAAAGATAGGGACACCGGAGAAGGGACCCCCGGGGCCGAAGATCCCACCGGCGCCAAAGATAGGGACACCCCACAAGAGACCATCAGGGCCGAAGATCCCACCAGGGCCGAAGATAGGACCACCCCGGAAGGGACCCCCAGGGCCGAAGATCCCACCGGGTCCAAAGACAACGCCTCCGGTATTATTCTCTCCGGCGTTAGTGGTATCTCCGGTCTTAGTAGCGTCTCCAGCCTTAGCTGTGTCTCCGGTCTTAGCGGTGTCCCCAGCCTTAGCGGTATCCCCAGCCTTAGCGGTATCTCCAGCCTTAGTGACGTCTGCGGTCTTAGTGATATCTCCACTCTTAGTGACGTCTGCGGTCTTAGCGGTATCTCCACTCTTAGCGGTATCTCCAGCCTTAGTGACGTCTGCGGTCTTAGTGATATCTCCGCTCTTAGTGACGTCTACAGTCTTAGTGATATCTCCAGCCTTAGTGGCATCTCCGGTCTTAGCGATGTCTCCTATCTTGGTGGTATCTCCGGTCTTAGCAGTGTCTTCGATCCTAGTAGGATCTTGCTTAGTGGAATCTCCAGTCTTTCCCAGGACCACGTCGTCCGGCGCCTTTTCTTTTACCACCACGCCTGTGTCCTGCGCGTACTGATTGCTCCCGGTGTTGCCAAAGGCGCCATCCTGCGGAGCAGCAATGGCCGGGGCGGCAATAGCGCCTTGCATCATCACCATTACCGCAGCGACTCCTAGGTAATGGCGTGGATCCTTGAAATTTATGTGGCCGAGGACTTCGTCTTCTGCTTCCTGAGAGAGTAGCGCGCTTTGGAGTATCTCATCGAACGTCTGGGCCTCCGGGAAGTTGGCCGTCCACAAAGCGGCATCCGGGTCATCGAGTAGCTGCTGCTTCCACTGGGGATCGCTCGCGGCTCGATCCAGCATCTTCTCCGCTAGGCCCTGCTGCAGCTGCAGATATTCCTCACGAGCAGAGGACATGGTCGCTACCTGCGTCTGAACGGTGGGTCCGGCGCTTTCGAGCATCTCCAGGAGCTGACGGCCCTCTGGGATACCGCCTATAGCCGTTTTCGGGTCCTCGATAAACTGCCGCCTCCACCGAAGGTCTGCCTCAGCTCGTTGCAGGACCTGCTCGTCTAGCCTACGCTGTAGCTGCTGGCTGTCTATCATCATATTCTTGAACCTTCCTCCCCTGTGTCTCAAGCTACTCAGGGGTGTCTACTCGTATTTAGAGTACCATACCAGGTTCTAAGAGAGCGCACTATTAAATATGTGACACTCTACTACTGTTGCCCCGTTGCCGTCATAGCCACCTTATTACCTAATAGTAACGTCTAAGGGACGTATCGCCAAAAAGGAAGGATGAGACAAAGCACTCTTCCTACGATCGAGCAGCCAGAGAGGTAAACCAGGCCCCGATGACCCTCCTAGCTCAAGACTGACCGTCTTCTAACCACACACGTGCCTTGCAGTGAAGGATATCAACAAAGTCAAAGTGATTGAATCTTGATCCCCTAATGATACTCAGCGAAACAAAGATCTTCTGAGAGAAGAGAGAATTAAGCCTATTTATGCAGTATACAGTTAAACGTAGCTTACTGTGGTTGAAGTACCACAACTCTCTAGATAGAGAGGACTTACCTACCGGCTTGTTATCAAATACCCCGTGATGTAGTGCTAGCTCGATTGATTTGATAAACACCGTAACTGATCCATTTATCGACCGCTACCACAGTCGATAAACGCCATAATTTTGAGTAGCAGTAGCGATGACATCTAACCACATTGAGCAACATTTAGCGAACAGCTCAAAACCCCAGAGTAGCTGCAAATCCAGAACTTTTTCCGATACTTATACGGCTTTGAGTACTATACTTTAGCGGATTAGAAGTCCGCTTCTCTATCCCGATGAGCTACGTGTGCTCTTTCAGACTCTAGATAGGGACTGAAAGAGCGGGTGAGGGGAATCGAACCCCCATCACCAGCTTGGAAGGCTGGAGCTCTACCATTGAGCTACACCCGCTCGTCGGTGGCCTTTGTGGTCGGGGCGAGAGGATTTGAACCTCCGACCCCCTGCTCCCAAAGCAGGTGCGCTAACCAGGCTGCGCCACGCCCCGTCCGAAGCCTGTGAGAGTATACCAGAGCGTGGAAGATGACCTATAGGGCAGCAACCTGTATTTTTTCTTCGAGGAAACGGCTTCCTAGAGCAGCAAATTCTTCGGGGTCGGCGCTGCACAGGTAAGCCGAATGGCCCTTGTCCTCTGGGTGTTTGGGGCGCCTGAGGTAGCCGCGGCGGGAGAGTATACGTCCTACCTCAAGGGCGATCTGTCCGGCAGAGGAGATCAAACGAACCTCGGGGCCGAGGATACGGTTGATGGGCGCGGAGATCAAAGGGTAATGCGTGCACCCAAGGATGACCGCGTCTACTAATTGCTCTTTGAGGGGAGTGAGATACTCCTGGGCGGTCTTTTCGAGCTCGGGGCCGTCTACGATGCCGCGCTCTATAAGCGGAACGAAACGGGGTGCGGCCTGCTCGTGCACCTCTATGCCCGCGTCGAGGTTATGCACGACCCGCCGGTACGCTCCGCTCTGGACCGTGCTCTTGGTCGCCAGCACCCCGATGTGTCGGTTGCGTGTTTCCAGGACGGCAGCCCGCGCTCCCGGGACTATGACCCCGACTATGGGCACCTCGAACTCGGCCTGGGCTGCCTCCAGGGCCGCCGCAGTCGCTGTGTTGCACGCTACGACGACGATCTTGACGTTCAAGCTGATGAGGTATCGGATGATCTCGAACGCGAACCCCCGTACCTCGTCGAGGTCTCGGACGCCGTAAGGTACCCTCGCCGTGTCCCCGAAGTAGATGGTGTGCTCGTAGGGAAGACGGTCCCGGATCTCCGAGAGCACCGTCAGCCCGCCGACCCCCGAGTCGAAGACGCCTATGGGACGTGGATCGCTCACGGAGTCGCATTATATACGTATCTACGCCGAGCACATACCCATAAGAACTCATACCAAGGCTTAACAAGGCCCACCGTTCTTAGCGGACCGGTAGTAGTAGTAGTGGAGGCGGCGGGATTCGAACCCGCGTCCGCGAACGCGCCGTCCGTGAGATTTTACGAGCGTCGCACCCGGTTTAGCTTCACCTTATCCTACGAACCGGGGCTCCGTAGGAAGGCTAGCCCGTTGAATGTCCCCTAAGAGCCCCGGGCCAGGACCCAAAGGGTGATCCCACTAGATGACACCGGTACCCGGGTCGTGGGCCTCCCGGACCGATGAGCCGCTTTTATTTAAGCAGCTACAGCCAGATTATCGTTGGCGTGTATGTTTTAGTTGCCGGCGTTTAGCGAGTCTCCAGCAAACTCGGCTCGTCTCACGGGACGCTGACCGCTCACGTCGAAGCCGGTACGCCCCCCTCAAAGTATTATATCACGTCTAGGTAGCATCTAAGGGTTACTCTAGCGCTGTCGGAGACGCTCTTTCATAGCGCGTTCGATCTCGCGCTCGGCGGTTTTGCGGGCGATCTCACGTCTTTTGTCATACTGCCTTTTGCGCCTAGCGACGGCGATCTCGAGCTTTATGTTGCCGTTTTTAGCGTAGAGTCTCAAGGGGATGAGCGTCTTGCCCTCCTCTTGGCTCTTGCCGACGAGCCGGGCTATCTCCTCTTTGTGCAACAGGAGCTTTCGGTCACGGGTGGGGAGCTGCTCGAGGTGGGTAGCGTTGGCGTATGGGGAGATATGGGCGCCGATGAGGAAGACCTCTCCGTCCCTCACGCGCGCGTAGCTTTCCTTGAGGTTCGCCCGTCCCTCTCGGACAGACTTTACCTCGGGGCCCTTCAGTACTATCCCAGCCTCGTAAGTCTCTTCGATGTCGAAGTCGTGCAAAGCCTTTTTGTTCCGGGCGAAGGTCTTGCCGTTCAAAGACGCTTTACCACCCTGAGCTCGGCCCGCTGCAGGAGCGGTGAGACGTTCAGGAGCTCGACGACCACCCTATCGCCGACTCTGTAGGAAGCGCCGATGGCGTCGTTCGAGAGGACGACGCCGTTGGGTTCCAGATTCCACCAGCCGGGGAGCTTGCTGACGTGCACGAGGCCCGTAGCACCCGTCTCGAGCTCGACGAAGAGCCCGAACGCAGCGGTGCTAACGACTACGCCTTCCAAAGTGTCTTCCACGCGGTCTTGCATGAGCCACATCAATGTGTACTCATCGCCCGTGCGCTCGCAGATCATACTCTGCCACTCGCGCTGCGAGATGTGCCCGGCGACCGCTACCAGATCGTCTGGGGGCTCGTCGCCGAGAAGCGCGCGGTGAACGAGGACGTCAGAGTAACGCCGGATCGGGGAGGTGAAGTGGGTATAGTCAGCGAGCGCCAACCCATAGTGGCCTAGAGGCGAAGATGAGTAAAAGGCCCATGGGATGGAGCGTAGGATGAGGTAGTTGATCGCATCGGACTTCGCCTTTTGAGAGATTAGACCGAGGTTCTCAGGGGTAGGCTCGATATGCATCCCCACCGCCGCGAGT
>JAFAPF010000355.1 GCA_019247245.1 Rubrobacter sp.
TTCCATGCTCTCCTCGCCGTAGATGCGCGTCGCACTCTTGATGAGTGTCGAGGGGTCCACGAGGTGTGGGTAGCCGATCTCATGCACATAGAACGTGGCGTTCGGCAACAGCTTCACAAGGTTCCCGGACGCCCCCGCGTGGTCCAAATGTACGTGAGTCAAGAAGACCTTCTCTACATCTTTAGGGGCAACGCCGCTGTCTTCGAGACCCCGTATGAGGTTTTCGATACAAGTTGTAGGGCCGGTCTCGATTATCGCGGTCGAGCCCTCCCCCATAAATAGAAAGGAGGCGATGATCTCCTCTGTATCCATAAAACCCAGGTCTACCGTCTCTATCTTCATCTACCATTCCTCTACACAGGTCGCTTCGCTGGTCCGTGATCATGAATTGGAGATTATACAGGTCTCCTTTGCTAGACTTCTGCCCGGCAGAATGACGGCCGAGAGGAGCACCCCTTGGACCTGAACCTCATGCGTGGGCTATCGGTCTCGACAGACTCCAAGATCGTTTTGCTCGTTTTGGACGGGCTTGGCGGGCTGCCGATGCACCCCTTCGACAGGACTGAACTGGAGGCCGCGGATACCCCGAACCTCGACGCTTTAGCCGCCCGATCCGACCTCGGTCTCAGCCGGCCCGTGGCCGCGGGGGTGAGCCCCGGCAGTGGCCCCGGACATCTGGCTCTCTTCGGTTACGATCCCTTGAAATACGAGGTCGGACGCGGGGTCTTGAGCGCTCTGGGCGTAGGTTTCGAGCTAGGGGAGAACGATCTCGCCGCAAGGATCAACTTCGCTACCAAGGATGAATCGGGTAGGATCTCCGATCGGCGAGCCGGCCGTATCTCTACCGAAGAAGCCACAAAACTCATCGATCTCCTCAACCAGAAACTGAACCTTGCCGGCGTGGAGGTCTTTCTAATCCACGAAAAAGAGCACCGGGCCGTCGCTATCTTTCGAGGTAGCGGCCTCTCGGATGTCCTCTCGGACTCCGACCCTCAAAGGGTGAATCTCAAGCCTCTCCCCGTTGAACCCATGAACGGCGATGCGAAGGCTGAAAAGAGCTCCGAGCTCGCCAACGACTTTATCAAGCAGGCGAACGCTATACTTGCGGGTTATCATCCCGCAAACACCGTACTCTTGCGCGGCTTCGGGATGTACCCGGCGCTCCCGAAGTTTGACGAGACCTACAAACTCCGTGCGGCGGCCATCGCCGGCTACCCTATGTACAAGGGCCTTGCCCGGCTCGTCGGCATGGAGGTCTTGGAAGAAAGCGAAGGAATAGCAGGCGAGTTTCAGACCCTCGAGGAGAACTGGGGTTCCTATGATTTCTTCTTCATCCACATCAAGGCCACCGACGCCGCCGGTGAAGATGGCGATTTTCGGCGGAAGGTCGCGGTCATAGAAGAGGTGGATGTCTTAATACCGGATCTCCTCGCTCTCGGTCCCGCTGTGCTCGCCGTGACCGGCGACCACGCTACACCCGCGAAGATGAAGAACCATTCCTGGCATAGGGTTCCATTCCTCCTCCATTCCGAATATACGTTGCCAACCGCCAGCAGCTTCGGGGAGCGTGTCTGCGCAGGCGGGTCTTTAGGCGTTTTTGTGGCCGAGGAGATCATGGGTCTTCTCATGGGCCATGCCCTCAAGCTTAACCGCTACGGCGCCTGAGCGAACCGGCCCGACAAAGAGAGCGCCTCGCAGCGCTTATCAAGCTCGAAGAGGAGATAACCCTCTGCCGGTGCTGCCCGCGCCTCGTCGAATGGCGCGAAAAGGTCGCCCACGAAAAGAAGGCCGCCTACGCCGAAGAAGGCTACTGGGGGCGCCCCGTGCCGGGGTTCGGGGATCCAGACGCGCGGGTGGTAGTTCTCGGCTTGGCTCCCGCCGCCCACGGGGCCAACCGTACCGGTCGCTACTTCACCGGCGACCGCTCCGGAGACTTCCTCTTTGGCGCGTTGTACCGCACCGGTTTCTCCAATAGCTCGGTCTCTAGGCACACACGCGACGGCTTGTGCCTCTATGGACTTTGGATCTCAGCTGCCGTCCGTTGCGCCCCACCACAGAACAAACCCACCCCTGAAGAACGCGACGCTTGCCTCCCATACGTCGTCCGTGAGCTCGAACTACTCCCCGCGGTAAGGGCTGTCGTCTGCCTCGGCGCCTTCGCTTGGGACGTCGCCTTGAGGGTGTACGGCGTAAGACCCAAGCCCAGGTTCGCCCACAACGCCGGGCACGCTACCTCTTCCGGTGTCACCCTCCTCGGTTGCTATCATCCCTCCCAGCAGAACACGTTCACCGGCGTCCTCACCGAGCCCATGCTCGACGCGGTGCTCCTGCGGGCGCGGGAGCTGATAGAAGAAGAGTAGGCTCGTCAAGCTCGCCGGCATATATCGTTCTACCCCTGCGACTACACGCTCTGCATCATCGAAGGTAACACCGCCGCGTATATAGACCATAAAAGCTCGGTCAATGATCATCCAGGCTTGCCCTGCTCCTCATGCCGGCGTCTCGCTTGTTGGGCGGTACAATGGCCCTCATGTTGTACTAGTATAGGAGGTATTGGTTGAATCGCGAGGAGTCTTGGAAGTTGCTCTGCGAGTGGACGGAGAGTGACTCTTTACGCAAGCATATGCTCGCCGTCGAGGGCGCCATGCGAGCCTACGCTCGGAAGTTCGGGGAAGACGAGGAAAAGTGGGGAATCGCAGGCCTGCTACACGATATGGACTACGAGAAGCACCCCACACACGCAGAGCACCCGATGATCGGCGTCCAGGAACTGGAACGTCGTGGCTATCCCGAAGACGTGTTGCAAGCCATAAAAGGCCACGCCGACTACCTGGGCGTACCACGCGAGACGCTCCTTGCCAAGACCCTCTACGCTGTAGACGAGCTCTCCGGCTTCCTCACGGCATGCGCTCTCGTTCGGCCGGAGGGGCTCGAGGGACTCAAGGCTAAAAGCGTCCGCAAAAAAATGAAGCAGAAGTCCTTCGCTGCGAGTGTGAATAGGGAAGATATAATTCGTGGCGCCGAAGAACTCGGCGTAGACCTGAACGAGCACATAGATTTCGTCGTCATGGCGCTTCGGAAGGACTCGCGCTCCCTAGAGCTCGCAGCGCCGCAGACGAACCAGCAGGACAACCGGTCCTAGGCCCGGCAGATTACACCTCCCCTCTGCTAGGATAGGCAAGCTAAACGGCAAAGAGGGGTTAAACGCATTGATGCGGGTCATGGTTATCTTTGGCGGTCGGAGCAGAGAGCACGAAGTATCCCTGGCCTCAGCCCGCGCGATTATGGACGCCCTCCAAGAGAGCGACCGGTACGAGGTTATCCCCGTCGGCATAACACGAGAAGGCCAATGGATCTCTTCAGGAGATCCCATGCGCGAGCTCGAATCCCGCACTCAGCAGCTCGTGGGCGGTCGCACAGGCTCTAACGGCGTTGTGGATACTATGATGATCCCGGCCTTAGATAAGCTGCCGGTTGACCTAGGAGCCGGGGACGTCGTTTTCCCCGTCCTGCATGGCCCCTACGGTGAGGACGGCACCATTCAGGGAATGCTAGAGCTTGCCGGCATCCCGTATGTGGGCTCAGGGGTGCTGGCAAGCGCCGTCGGCATGGACAAGGTGACGATGAAGAAGATCTTCACCTTCCACGGTCTCCCGCAGGTCGAGTGGCTCAGCCTTACCCGCAAAGAATGGGAGGAGGACCGGAAACGCTTGGCTCGAGAGATAGAAGCCTCTTTAGGTTATCCATGCTTCGTCAAGCCCTCGAACCTTGGTTCCAGCCTCGGCATCAGTAAGGCTACGGACCGTGGGGAGCTACAGGCAGCCCTCGACGCTGCGGCTGACCTTGATCGGCGCATCATTATCGAGCAGGGCGTTGACGCCCGCGAGATAGAGGTCTCAGTGCTCGGCAACGAAGAAGCGCAGGTTTCGGTTCCGGGTGAGATCCTAGTCTTCGAGCACGAGTTCTATGACTACGAAGCTAAGTATACCGAAGGCAACACGAGGCTCGTGGTTCCCGCCCAAATACCTGGTGGTGTAGCCAAGGAGCTCCGGTACATAGCCCAGGTTGCATACGCAGCTATAGACGCCGCCGGTATGGCACGAGTGGACTTTTTCCTCGAAAGTGGCGGCACAGAGAGGCTGCTCCTCAACGAGATCAACACCATCCCCGGCTTCACGCTCACGAGCATCTACGCGCGTCTATGGGCGGCTAGCGGGTTCTCTTATGAGCAACTCCTCGATCGCCTTATACAGCTCGCCCTCGAACGCCATGGCTCCGGTTCTTGATGGTATACTCGCTGCTTCTGGCTGCGATTCTTCAGACCGAGCCTCTCGGCGGCGAGACTACCTAGGTGTCGTCAACCAAGCCACGGAAGCCCTCAAAGGTGCCACGGGCACGATCGAGTACCTGACCAGCCCGACGTTAATCGCCAATTAAAGGGCGACGGTATCGTCGTTATTCTGGTGACCGTCTTCTACCATGTTGGCATCCGCTTGATACCGCGATCTTCCGATGGCAAAGACCAAAAAACGGGTTCCGGGACGGTTGAGGAGTCCAAGCTGCGGGCTAAGATTCGAGCCCTCTCCGGCGAACTCGTTTACATACCTAACGGCACCCTCGCCGCCGTAACAAACCGTGCCTCCGGCTAGCAACGCTTCATTATCGAGGTGCAACGAAAAGACGAGGAAACCGTGAGCAGGGTCCTCAAAGGAATGCAACAAGGCCACGAGCTCTACCTGAACCTGCCGCTCCTCAGGAATGGTGACCAGCCTACTGGGGTGGCTCCCGCCTTCGACTGGTAGCAGACGTTCTCTGCTCGACCGCCTGGCCCGTCGAGTAGAACCTGGTAGAGCGTATAAAGGCCGCTGCCGGCGAAGATGGTCTAGCTATCGAGCCGCTGGTCAATAGGGTGGTTGCGCGAGTACCACGCTCCTATACGGGATGTTACCCGGGTTGGTAGCCCGGAGCTAACAGCTCATCTGGAAGCTTACTAGCTCTCCAGGCTCTTAGGCTTCCAATCTCCACGCAAGTGTCCGTTTCTCTCGGCTTTCTTGCGGACTTGGTATTCGCGCTCAAGCCTATCCGCAGCCTCGGTGAGAAGTTTCTTAATCTTCTCCAGGCGTCTCCTCTCAGTTGGGAGTTCCAAAATCTGCTGTCGCGTCTCGAGGTCGAACTCGATGCGTCCGGCAATGGCGAACGAGAGGTTGCGGTAAGCCGATTCTATCTCTATACCGACCGACCCCTCCGTTGCCGTTTCGACCACCCTCTCCAGAAGTGCCACGCACTCTTCAGCTAAAGAAGTTATGTCCTCTCCCGGCTCGTCTTCGAGGTACTCGACATCCCCCATGTAGTACGGCTTGCCCGCGAGGATATTCTTTAGCCTAAATCGTCGGGCGCCCTCGACCAGAATCACGAGCCGCCCATCGTCGTAGCGCTGCACAAGCTCCACGATCCTCGCTGTGCATCCTACCTGCCGCGTTCCGGACTCGTCGGCTAGCACCATACCGAACTCCATGCCCGAATCCAGGCACTCGTTCACCATTTGTTTGTAGCGCTCCTCGAAGATGTGCAGCGGCAGGGGTGTCCCCGGCATCAGCACCACGTTGAGCGGGAAAAGCGGTATATCCGCCAAGCCTTCTCTCCTTCGTTTCTCCCCCTCATTCTAACCCAAAGCTCCCTCTCTACCGGTACACAGCTTAAACAAGAGAGTGCACTTCTGCAGGAGAGAGCTCTGGGTGGTACCCCCCTTCAAGGTTCCTGGGCCGGAGCTGTTAGTCGCCCTTGCTGATCCAGTAAGTGAACAGCAACGCCCCACACAAGAGTATGAGAATCAAGAAGAACGCTGCAAAAAACCGTGCCGGTGAGGGCTCGTAGTCAGCCTGCAGGAGCAGCGCCAACTCGAGCACTATTCCCTCCCTCCCGCTATGCTGTCACCCGCCGGACAGGGCGTAGTCGCTATTTCCTGCTGAAGCGTGATGCAGCCGTAGATTAGGTATGCAGGATCGTTGTCCACCCTGCGAGCTGTCTCCCTGGTATAGCCCATGGTCATCATGGTGAGTACGACAGTCACAGCGCAGACTATCAGCGCGTACTGGCTCCACCGGCTCGCGCGACCCCAGTGGAAGCCGGTGGCGGTGGCCCTCAGGTACAGCGCGATGACAAAGAAGCCTA
>JAFAPF010000398.1 GCA_019247245.1 Rubrobacter sp.
TCGTCTCACGCCTTTTCCTTCTCGAGTCGTAACAAAAGCCAGAGCGCGATTATAACCAGACGCCGGTCTGTATCACCATACGAGCGAGGCAAACCCGGCACGTGCATCACGTGGAGTATACGCCTAACACGTGGAGTATACGCCTAAGATTAACCCGTTGAAGAAGCCAGCGAAACAAATGCGATGAGCTATCTGCTCGCCGGTCTCGCGCAGTGGGCCCTCGGCATCGTCTACTCCTTCGGCTACGTCGGCATGTTCGTCCTGATCGCGCTGGTGAACCTGCACCTGTTGCCGGTCCCCACGCAGCTGATCCTGGGCCTCGCCGGCTTTCTGATCGGACAGGGGCAGTTTTCGTTCGTACTGGTGCTAACGGTGTCGACGATAGGGGCGGTAGCCGCCTCGCTGGTCCTGTATCTCCTCGGGTTCTGGATCGGCGAGGAGAGCCTGCACCGGCTCGTCAAGCGCTTCGAGCGATTCAAGGTCGTGTTCGTTTCGGATCTGGTCCGGGCGAGCGAGGTGTTCGAGCGGCACGGCGGGAAGGCTATCCTGCTCGCTCACCTCGTCCCGGCCATCGGCGCCCTGATCTCGGTGCCGGCGGGCCTCACACGTATGCCGGTGCTCGGACGGTTTTTGGTCTACACCGTTCTCGGGTGCGCCCTATGGAACGGGATATTCATCACCCTCGGATGGGTACTCGGCGCGCAGTGGGAGAGCGCGAAGCAATACGCCTCGGTCATAGAATACGCGGTGGTGGCCGTTATGGCCGCGGGCGTGCTCTGGTTGGTGTGGCGCCGGTGGAAGGCGCGCGGTTGATCGGAGCGCCTGGCCCGTCGATGCTACGGCGGCCGTCCCCTTATCCCTTAAGCTTCGTTTGGAAGGCTTAACTTCGAATAATGACCGTGAAAAAGCTGGCGTAACCCTTCGGGTCATGTTAGGCTTTCCGGGTGCGGTGTCGCCGGGGTGATCGGGGTGATGCCGCCGTGCACAAGAAGGGAACTCTCTTCGAAGGCTCGGTTCTTGGAATATTCGTGACGCGTGGGGGTACACGCGCGAAGGGCGGGCTATTGAGTCTCAAAAATCCGAGAGATAGGGTAAGTCGCAGGGATGACCTGGACGCCAGGGAGGTCTCCGACAACTTCTCGGGAGGCCGCCCAAAGAGCAACCGGCGGCGGAGGCTCACCATCCTCGTGCTCGTCGTCTGCGCCGTGGTGACCGCGCTGGTGGCGGTGGACTACTTGAAGCACTACGGCAGGATCTACCCGGGCGTCGAGATCGGGAACGTTGCCCTCGGTGGCAAGACGCCTGAGGAGGCCCGCGCGGCGCTCGAGGAGCGTACCGCCGCGCTCAAGGAGGTCCGGTTCACAGGACCCGAGGAGTCCACCCTCTCCGCCGATAAGCTGGGCGTGGACTTCGACGTCCGGTCGTCCGTGGAAGGGGCCTACGATGTCGGGCGCCGGGGCGGTATCCTGGGGCGCATCGGCGACCGGATAGAGGCGACCTGGGGCACTGTGAGCGTTCCGGCCGTGGTGGACTACAAGCAGGACGTCGCCCGGAGCGAGATCCAGAACCTGGCCGCGCAAGCGAACGAAAAACCTCAGGACGCCTACGTGAGCGTCAGCGGGTCGAAGGCGAACGCCGTTGATTCCCGCGAGGGGTACGCGGTGGACGTCGAGGCCACGATGCAGAACGTGGACCAAGCCCTTAAAGGCATAAGTGGCGAGGCCGAGGTCGTCGGGGGGACGCAGGAGCCTGCGACCTTGACCCCCGCGGCCCAAACGGCGGCCGACAAAGCCGGGAAGGCAATGTCCGCGCCTATAGTCCTGACGTCAGGTAGCCAGCAGTGGAAGCTCTCGCCCGAGGAGATCGGGCAGACCTTGAGCTTCACGCCGCAGGGAGGTGAGATCCAGGTCGACCTCGGCCAGAGTCGGCTGCGAGATGCCCTATCGAAGGTGTACGACGACCTTGAGGCCGACCCGGTCGAGGCCGGGTTCGAGTTCAACAGTAACGGTGGGATCTCCGTCACGAAGGGCCAGAAGGGGACGAAGATCGAGGACGACAAGCTGTTCGGCGCCATCGAGTCTGGCCTCTTCAATGGGCAGCGCTCGTACGAGGTGCCGGTCGTCACCACCGATCCGAAGCTCACGACCGATCAGGCCGAGAAGCTCAAGCCGACGCAACTCCTTGGGAGCTACCGGACGAACTACGCGATTGAACAGCCCATAGTACCCGACACCTACGAAGAA
>JAFAPF010000403.1 GCA_019247245.1 Rubrobacter sp.
GTTAGAGGTTTCTAGAGTTTGCAAAATTCCTGCAAATGAGCGTATTCTGTGAGTGGCGGTTTTCTCAACATTTCAGGACATTTACTCGGGTTGCTGCACACAGAGCGTGCTCGGCAGGACTCGAGCCTAAGGCCTTCTGATCGATAGATTAAAGGGCGATTATGCCTTTGATGCAGGTATAGTAACGGTTTCCTTCGAATCCAGGGTCAAGGGTTGTTGGTTGCCCCATTCGATCCTTAAGAACATTTTCTAGGGCCAAAAACACATCAAAAGGTGTATTCAAGTACTACCTTTGGGGAATGCGGCAGTTTCTCCTCTAGGGATACGCTGCTTATCAAAAGAAAAAAGTAAGGGGAATGAGGGAGAAAGACACAAGGGACTATTGAAGCAGGAGCATACCTGCATCAAAGGCATAATCGCCGAAGGAAGGGAATAAGGGGGAAGGAAATAAGAAGACCTAAGAAACGATTAGAGCAGATGCATATCTGCATCAAAGCATAATCGCCATTCGAAGACCGCTCCTCGCTCATGCAAGCGCATTCCGTGAGCCCTTCGTCCGTAGTCGAAACGGGGTTCGACCTCCAGGCAAAAGGGCATCCGCCCGCGCACGCAGACGACGCGCCGGATCAGGTGGTGGGGCAGGTGTCCCTGCGTGCCGACCGACATGAAGTCCTGCAATTCCCTGACCCCATCGGGGCTAAGGAAGCGGGTGATCAGGACGTTGGTGTCAGGTATGTACAACTGTTTGGTAGTCCAGCCCGCCGCGCTTGGGGCTATCGCCCAGTAACCGCCGCGCTCTTTATCCAGGATCCCCCCGAACAGGCTCAGGGCGTCGAAGCGTGGGCAGCAGTACCAATCTATCGTGCCGTCCGTGCCTACGAGTGCGACCGTGTGGAGGTCACCAATCAGACCATATTCGGCAAGAGGCAGTAGCCATCCATGCTGGCATTCGTCACCTCGTTACGAACTGCTTTGAGCGATCGGAGTCTAATCCTTTCCATGCAGATACTCTAGCTTCGTGGCCAGACATCTACCAGGTAGCGGTGCGAGCTCTTAAGCTTTTCCATCCACTTCTGGGCGTCCTGCTCGCTGGCTCCGGTCTTCTCCTGATATAGGGTAACAAAGCCTTTCTCAACGTCTGGAGACATCCTGCCGGCATCACCGCACACGTAGATAACAGCTCCCTGCTCAATCAGGTTCCAGACATCGTCCTGCTGCGTCTTTATAGAATTTTGTACGTACGTCTTCGGCTGTCCCTCAAGACGCGAAAATGCACACTCCAACTCGGTTATACCTTCTCGGGCAAACTCCTCAAGCTCTTCTTCGTAGATGTAATCCTGCTGAGGGTGGCGGCAGCCGAAGTAAAGTGAGGATGGACCGACTCGCTCTCCTTGCGCCTCGATCGCTGCACGCTCTTGCAGGAACCCTCGGAAGGGTGCTAAGCCCGTACCCGCGGCAATCATGATCATGGGTGTAGAGGGATCCTCCGGAGGCACGAACGGCGTGCTGGGGGGACGCACGAAGCCCTCGACCACACTGCCAACCGGCTGTTGGGCGAGGTAGGACGAGCAGACCCCCTGGTACATGCCCCGGCCTGAGCGTGCTGGTCCATTCACCACCCCGACCGTGATGCTGCACTTGTCTGGAGTTACTAAAGGCGAGGAGGAGATCGAGTAGTAGCGAGGCTTAAGCGGTGGCAAAAGCTCAAGATAGATGTTGAACGGCAGCTCGCACGAACTAAACTCCTCTAGGAGATCTATAAGCGAGACATTCTTCTCTAGTATCTCCTCCCGGTAGCGGGCGACGCTGTCTGGGTCGTCGCCACCGAGCGCGAGCAACCTCTCTTTTTCTGGAGGACACTCGGTGTACTCAGCCAGCACCTGAATCTGAGAGCGCTTGGCGACGTCCTGCAGGGCCACGTAACCCGATAGTACCGCCGAGACCGCGACCGGCTGATCAACTGGTAAGAAAGTTTTGCTGGAAGCGTTGTTCCTGATGCGCATGAGAGCATCCTCGGGAAGGTCGAAGCGCGTCATGACGCGCTGTACTAGCGCATCGCTGTTACGCGGGAGTATCCCCAGGTGATCGCCAGCGCGGTAGCTCATCCCTTTGGGTACCATGAGCTCGATGTGATGAGTCGAGCGCTCTGAGGGATGAGGGCCGGTCTTGTGCTGCAGCTCCCGGTTCTCTAAAACCTCCATCTGCTTAGCATCGTACTCTACGACGAGCGGGCTGACCTCCGCCTCCTCCACTGTGAGAAGCTCTACCTCGTAGCGGTGTCCCTTCACGCTGGCATCGTGGCCATCTATCGGGGTGCCAAGCGCGCCTGCCAATGAGCTCCACAAAGGTTCGTACCACCCGCGGAACTGACCATCGAAGTCGTCGCTTTGATCTCCTTCGCCCCGCTGGTAGACGCGCAGCGCTCCGTGTGCCTCCAGTTGGGTATCGATCATCTTGGGTACACGCTGATAAGTTGCTGCCCAGTCGTGATCACCACAGCCAAACACGGTATACCTCACTCCCTTAAGCGCATCAGTGCTGAGAGAGTCGTTGCACACCCAATCAAAGAAGTGGGCTGCGTTGTCTGGGGGAGTGCCATTATAAGAGGAGGTGGTAATCAGCACAGCTCCTTCTTTGGGCAGCTTCTCAACGTAGTCGTCAAGGGGGGCTACGATGGTAGTGAACCCGCGAGTCCTTGCGTCGTCGGCGATGTGGTGTGCGATGTCTTCAGCAGTGCCTAGGTTAGAGCCATAGAGGACCAGCAGCGGGGTGTTACCGTGCACTACCGCGGCCGCCGGAGCAGGTTCAAGCTCGTGTTCCTCTTGGATCGGTGGCGGCGGTGTTCCTACTGCCGCCGGGCGATTCGTTCGTGGCTGGACCTTGATGCGGAAGTCTGCAGGCTTGATGGTCAAGGTCTGCTTGATCTTCAACTCGTAATCGGTGTGGTACACGAATTCGAAGCGCTGCAAGAGCATCCCTAGCACCAACGTTGCTTCCTGCATAGCAAAATGCCGGCCGATGCAGGCGCGTTGCCCGGTACCAAAGGGCTTGTATGCGTTTGCCGGTCTGTTCTGCTCGGCTTCACGGGTGAACCTGTCTGGATCGAACTCCTCAGCGTTCTCGCCCCAGATCTTCGGGTCGCGGTGGAGCATAGGCGCTAGGACCGTCAACTGGTCTTGTTTGTCGACCTGGTACTTGCCACCCAGCACCCTAGGCTCATAAGCATGCCGTGTGAACGCGGGCGCAGTTGGCCACAGGCGCAACGACTCTTTGAGTATCTGAGATACGTACTGGAGCTGTTTCACCTGCTCGTAGGAGGGCGTAGCCGATAGGTCAGCACCTAGCACCCGGTCCACCTCTTCGTAGGCCTTGGCGAGCACCTCAGGATTCTTTAGCAGGAAGTACAGTGCGAAGGAGAGTAGACCGCTTGTGGTCTCGTGACCGGCGATAAGGAAGGTGATGATCTGATAGCGGATGTTGACGTCGTCCAGATGTTCGCCAGTCTGCTTGTCGGCCCCAGTCAGCATGTATTCCAACAGATCCCTCTTGTCTGATTGGTCTGCACTGGCCTTGCGCTCGGCGATTATCCTATCGACCGTCGAATTCATAAGCGTAATGCTCTCTTGGAGCTGGCGGTTCATGCGCCTCATCAACTTGTTCTGGATCGGTAAGCGAGTCAATGCCGCAGTGCTTTCGCTCAGGGCATAGACCATGCTCGCAACGAATGGGTGGGGTTCCTCGCGGTAGAATGAGTTGAACCGGTAACCGAAACCGCACAGTCCGATCGTGTCTAGAGTTAGCCGAGTCATGTCGGCTGGCACATCGATCTCATCTTCGGGGTTTAGCCTCTCCCACTGCTCGACCAGCTGCTCCGCGATGTCCGTCATCATCGGCAGGTAGCCCTTTATCGCCTGTGTACTGAAGGTGGGGAGCAGTATGTTATGGGCTTTGTGCCAGTTCGGTTCCTGGGTCCAGGACGTAAAAAGGCCATCACCGGCCACAGTCCGAGCGTTGCGCAGCCCCGGTCCTAGGAACTTATCAAAATACCTATCATCGCACACCTCGTCCACCAGCTCGAAACCGGACAGCACGATGCTGGAGCCTTGAGGCATGTGGAGTCGAAAGATCGGCCCGTACTGGCGAGCTAGCTTCATCACGTTCAGGATAGGGGTTTCGGAGTACAGGTCGAACAGATTGCCCACCAGTGGATATCCAGGTGGCTGTGGTATTGGTTCGAGGGGGATTACAGAGGTCATTTTAGTCTACTCCTAGTCTTTAGATTCATAGTGTATTTCCCCTTTAGGCCTATGGGACGACTACGTTGAATAGCCATAGCCACGTGAAAATTGCTCTTCTAAGCCGGTATCAAACGGGTAGCCCTGTATCCCTAGTAGTATGCCAATAACGCCAGAGGTGATAATGAGCTTCATGCTCCGCATCTAGCAACCGAAGGATCAGCTCCTTCCGGCTAGTGTGGCTGTTTTACCGCATTCGCAGCTGATTACTTTGGAGTCGATAATGCCTAACCTCTTATAGGTCACATTCTTGCTACATCTGCACTTAACCGCGACCTGCTCGGGAGACCAGCGGTAGGCCCTACCGAAGGGCATCTCCTGTACATCGTAGTGCCCTGTGAGACGCTCGATGATCCACATCAAGGTTTCTCCCTCTTCCATCCTCCCAAAGAGTACTTGCAGCCACTTATAGTGGCAACCTCACCGATGGGAAGAGTAAAGGTATTAGGGAAGTCAGCGCATGACCCAAACTGGCTATTTTCTACGTAACTATCGGCGATTATGCCTTTGATGCAGATATGCATCTGCTCTAATCGTCTCTTAGGTCTTCTTATCTCCTTTCCCCTTATTCCCTTCCTTCAATAAGCACAATAACTCCGGAGAGAACCAGCCGCATCCCCCAAAAGTAGTATCACGATACACTTTTCGATGTATTTTTGGTCCTGGGAAATGTTCTTTGAGGATCGAGTGTCTGACCAAGAGCCTTTGACCCTCGGATTCGAAGGAGACTGTTACGCCACCTGCATCAAAGGCATAATCGCCTAATTTTCAGTTATGTACCGAGGCCTTTCAGTTATGTACCGAGGCCTTTAGATATGCAGTAAACCCTTATAGGTAAGCGGATTTCTATCCGTAGAGCATCGTTAGATATCGCTTGGTGCCGCCCCTACTGTTGCACTACTGTTGACACGGCTTTTATCTCTCTAAGAGCCTGTTTGGTAAGTGATACGGTTAGACTTAAAGAAGCTAAATCCGTTTCTTTTATATGGGATTTCTCTCTCCTATTCTCTTTCCCCGATTGACTCACCTCTTGCTTATCACCTAAGATGCTCATTGGGATGATCCAATAACCCTTGCAAGGCAATAAATAAGATGTCCTTGGGGCGAGGA
>JAFAPF010000472.1 GCA_019247245.1 Rubrobacter sp.
TCGGAGCTTCCTTGGGCATGTCGGAGGAGGAAGCGTGCGAAACATTTCTTGGTCTCCGAGGAAGCTTGTGGGACCTGCGCACCGACAACATGTTCGACAGCAGAATCCCATCCGCCAAAGGTGAAGCAGCACCCAGGAACTGGTTCGCCTTCACCGAGGTGTATCTCATCAAGCCGCCCTGAGGTGTCCTACAACACCTTTTTCTTTAGCAGCACCTCGCTTGTTATGGGCCAACAGCGCTCAGATGAGCTAAGGGGTACTTTGCTACCTAAAGGATTTCGTCCTCGCGAGGGAGATAAGGGCTGCCAAGCTCCGGTGCTAGCCACTAATGATTTGGCTTCACCCACCCCGCGTAGCGATGACCGCTGGCTAGGAGTACAGCTGCCTCTTCGCCTGGGAGTGGCTCAGAGAAGTAGTTTCCCCGGGCCAGATCGCAACCCAGCCTGCGCAGTTGCACGACCTGTTCGAATGTCTCCACCCCCTCAGCGGTAGCCGTAAGCCCCAGGGCATGAGCGAGGCTTATTATCCCCGACACTACCGCCACCTCTGTGGCGCCTTCCCAAAGCCTGCCGATGAACGAGCGCTCTATTTCCAGGAAGCTTAAAGGGAAGCGGTTTAGGTAGCCGAGGGACGAGTAACCCGTGCCGAAGTTGTTGATGGTCATCTGCGTCCCCAAGCTCTTTAGCTCTCTAAGCTTGGCGATGGTGGACCGGGCATCTTTCATAGCCACGTCCTCCGCAACGTTGAGGTTCAGGCTGTGCGGAATCAGGTCCGTCTCTTTGAGGAGACCGGCAATGCACTCTACGAGGTCCGGTTGACGGAGCTGCCTGGCGGAAAGACTCACGCTCATCATAAGGGGCACGTCGCCGTCGTACACATCTTGGAACTCCCGTCCCTGCTGACAGGCCTCCTGGAGTAACCGTCTACCGATAGGAAGGATCAGGCGTGACCCTTCGGCGATCGAAACGAACTCGGAAGGGGGCACGAGCCCGCGCTCCGGATGGTCCCAATAAATCAGCGCCTCCATGCCCACGATGTCGCCGGTCTCCATGAGCACCTTGGGCTGGTAGAAGACGACGAACTCCTCACGCTCGACGGCTCGCCTGAGGTCGCTCCTCAGCTCCAGCCGCTCCAAAGCGTGGGTGTCCATACCCGGGTCGAACACCTGACACTGGGCCTTGCCCTTGTCCTTGGCCTGATACATAGCAGTGTCGGCGCTCTGCAGCAGGTCTTCCGGTCGGTTCCAAGCAGTGGAGGTCAGGACAATCCCTATGCTGGCAGACACGAACGCTTCCCGCTCCCCGAAAGCCACAGGCTTTTGCAGCTCCTCTTCGATCCGCTCCGCCACCTCGGTCGCCTCACCTTCGTCGTGAACGTCTTCGAGAAGAACAGCGAACTCATCCCCACCTAAACGCGCAACCGTATCTTCCGTTCGTAAGCACCCCTCGAGCCGCTCTGATACAGCCTTTAATAGCCGGTTGCCCATCTCATGGCCCAAACTGTCGTTTATCAGCTTGAAGTTGTCTAAATCTAAAAATAATATCGCTATAGATCCCTGACGCCGACTCCTCCTTACTAATGCCTGCTCTAAGCGATCCATGAACAACACCCGGTTTGGTAACCCTGTAAGCGAGTCATGAAACGCCTGATGCCTGAGCTGCTCCTCTAACACCTTTCGCTCTGTTATGTCCCTGGAGCTTACAACTATCCCCTTTACAGCAGGATCATCTAACTGATTGTTTACTATGTGCTCCAGATACCTCCAGGAGCCATCTGTATGAGGTACCCTGAACTCTATGGGAGGATGTAGACCAGGTTTGTCTAGAACTTCGACGAATAAGCTCAAGGCTCGCTCTATATCATCTGGATGGATCCGCTCAAAGACGTTGGTGCCTACCTGCCGTCCTGGTAGCTGACCCAGAACCCGTTCAATAGCGGGGCTCTGGTAGCTGCGTACGGTGCCGTCGGCTTCAATGATGGTGACGATATCGGAGAAGTTGTGCTCTACCAGAGAGCGGAAGCGTTTTTCGCTTTCTCTAAGAGAGCGCTCGCTTTGCCTCAGTTCATCGATGGTAGCTTCCAATCGTGCGATACGCTGCATGAGATTGGTTTCACGATCCTCGTCAGGGTGCTCGTTTTTCTCCTCTACCCGTTCGCGTATGAGTGAGCCCACCAGCTCGAGTCGTTCTTCCGCCATCCGCCCTAACGACGCCGATAAAGACGATAAAGACTTTAGAAATCTCATTTGGTCTTCGCTGAGCTCGTCGGTTTAGTAGGAGCTTCCTCTCGATACGGGTATACCCTTGTCTTAATAATAGTTTCTCCTGATCTTCTCGCTTCCTGCCCCTCTTTTCTCCTGGTTATGCGCCGTGAAAGAGCCAACCTCGTAGAGTGTTATATATTTTGTAGCGTAACGTCAGAGGAGGGGCAAGTGCATCCCTCAAAAGTAGCATTTCTTGGTACACCAAAGGTCGTATTTCTTGTTCCGCGGTTGCATCACGTGGCGTCAACGTTTTCTTTGGGGAGCTAGTGGAATTATGATAAGGGTGTTAGGTAGAGTGGAAGAAAGAGGACAGAGGTAATGAGACGCCTCATTGTGCTGGTGACGTTAGTTGCTATTATGGCAGCGGCAACGATGTTACTGCCAGGGGTGGCGTTCGCTCAGCCGGTTCCCGCTTGCTTCGGTTTCTTTGGCAAGGACGGGGTGCCACCGGGCCAGGCTGTTGTAACGCCGATAACTACTGTGCCCGGTCCGCCCAGCCTATTAGCTCAACAAATTGGAGCGGTCAATCAGAATCGCCCCTGCCCAGCTACCCTCCCGTAAGAACTATCCTGGCTAACAGCCAGACTGATCGAACGGTCTTCTTCATCCACGAGAAAACGAGAAAAGGACCCGACCTACAACCTCCCGGTCGGATGACCCGATCGGGAGGTTTCTTAAACGTAGAGGGCTTGCTCTGATGAAGATGTTTAAAGGGCCCGGCGGAGGAGTTGAAGAATCAGGCTTGTTTACGAAAGAGATTCGCAGCTTCAGTGCGGTTCTTGACCCCAAGTAGCTTGTACGCCCTCCTTAGATGCTGCTTTATCGTGAACTCAGATAGATATAG
>JAFAPF010000479.1 GCA_019247245.1 Rubrobacter sp.
CTGAATGGTGCCTACGTTGCTCGAATGCTCGAGGATACCCTTGGGAGCCAAAATCTCCGTTTCGTGCTCCTCAGAATCGTGGATCACCCTGTCGGCAACCGCGATAGAGTCCGGTACGATAAACGTGTTCTCCTCGGTGACGACGCCTTCTTCGAAGGCTGCCGCCATAGTGAAGGCCTTAAACGTCGAACCCGGCTCGTAGGGATCAGTCAGAACCCTGTTGCGCTGGGTCTCCGCGGAGGATTTTTCAAAACGGTTGTTGTCATACCCGGGAGTATTGGCGAGTGCCACGATCGCCCCATCCTCGACCCGCATGACAAGTCCCAAAGCACTCTTGCCCTCATATTTTTTCATGGCTTCGGCGAGCGCTCCCTCAAGCTCCTGCTGAACCGCGGTATCCAGAGTGAGGGTTACCTCTTGACCACCCTTCAGGGCTTCGTCATAGCGTGCCTCGACCCCGCCGTAGGCCTTGTCGGTCCCTAGATGTCCTATAAGCTGACTGCCGAGTGAGCCATCCGGATATGCTCGTATCTCGCCCGGCTCGACCGACACGCCCGGCAATCTAAGCTCCTTTACCTCGCGCGCCTTCTCCGGTTCAACTTTGGTAGCTACAACACTGTAGCCACTGGGGCCACCTTCGTCGTTCCCAGCGAGCTTTTTCTTGATCTCATCGGCATCTCCCACCTCTGATCCTAGTACCTTGGTCAAAGCCTTAGCGGTCGCATCTTGGTCTTCGACCTGATACGGGGTGGCAACCACTTTGTCAGCTTCAAGGCTGGTCGCGACGCGTTGCCCATCAGCACTGATTATCGAGCCCCGTCCCTGCATATCGTCTGCTCGCTCCTCAGGAGCAACCGTTGCCTGGTAACGCTCGTCGTTGGCAGCACTCAGCTGCGCCGCTCGCATTCCTAATGAAAGGCACACCACAGCTACCACCGCCACGACCAGTCGGAGCCTTCCTCGGCCCACCACCTTATGGGCCGAACGCCGGTCCGACGACCTCGGACGCCGCGACCGACGTCTTCGAGGGAGAGGCATGACCTTCGCTCCGCTCTTGTGCCTTTCGCGTCCTTTGACACTACTCGCGCCGGACCGACCACCGGCAACGTTTTTCCGGCTGCCCCGCTGGGAACCTCCGACAACGTGGAGGGCAACACCGAATCTAACAGGCCCCCGAGCATCATTTGTCGGTCTGGTTAGCTTTCTTTGCCTTGTCATTTGCTGACGTTCCCCCCTCGCTCCCTTGGACCCTAAGATCTTTGCCATCCGGATCCTGCATCTGAAGTTTGTCTCTAGCTAGACTTCGGATTCTCCCCGGCTCCGATAGCTCCGTAATCTTTACCTCAAGTCGCTCTCCTTCATCCTCGGCTCTGGCTTTATCATCCTCAAGCCGAGCTGCCTCTCCGCTGTGCGCAGCCGCTACGGTGTGTACGTACACACTACCCAGCATTAGCAAGACCGGCATTATTAGTACTGCTAGCACCTGTCCGGGCGATGTCCCGGCTCGCCGGCTCCACACCGGCCTACGCCATGATGCCGCCGTCTTTCCTCTCCATCCCGCAGGCCATCCCTGAGTAACAGGCCGTTCTATGGACGGTCGATACTGCGGCTTCCTCCGCAGTACAGCCACTAGGAGGTTTCCTTTGATAGCCCGAGTGGCTCGGGGGTGCGTACGGCGGTGCGCAGGCGCGCCGGGGCACTGCGCGGGTTATCCTCGACCTCATTCATCGAAGGTTTCCGGACGACACCCTTGCGAAAAATGGGGCGAGTACCGCACACGCAGACCGGAAACTCCGGAGGACAGACGCAACGCCCGAGGCGCTCGGAGATAAAGCGTTTCACCGCACTATCCTCCCCTGAGTGGAACGTGATCGCCACGAGACGTCCACCAGGTACGAGTAGCCTCTCCACCGCGCCTAGAGCTCGCTCAAGACCACCCAGCTCGTCGTTGACGTACACACGCACGGCTTGGAAGATTCTCTTGGACGGGTTGCCGCCCCTCTCTTTCCAGCCTACCGCCGACCGCACAGCTTCCGAGAGCTCCAAAGTCGTCCGGAGCGGCCGTCTCCGGATGATCTCCATCGCCACCCGCTGGGCCTCGCCACGGGGAACGTCTCCATACCACGCGAGCACCTCAGCAATCTTTCCCATCCCAGCCGTATTCAGGAAGTCTGCTGCTGACTCTCTGCGCCCCGGCTCCATTCGCATGTCGAGCGGTCCCTCACGAACGTAGCTGAAGCCCCGCCTGGCCTCGTCTATTTGATAGCTGGAGAGGCCAAGATCGAAGAGAACCGCATCTGCCCTGGCGCCATCCTCTACCAGTTCCGTGAGAACCTTATCGTAAGGTCCAGACCTGAAGGTAAAGCGTGAGTCCTCCTTGGCGAGCTTTAGAGCCCTATCTGCCACTTCAGGATCCCGGTCTATACCTATAACCCTCCCTCCAGGACCAAGCT
>JAFAPF010000074.1 GCA_019247245.1 Rubrobacter sp.
CTCTTCGCCGAGAACTTCAAGAAGTTCGAGGACCATGTGGACGAGGAAATCTTGAAGGCAGGGCCAACCGCCTAGTGATCGCCTACCGGTAACTGGTCGCCGGCTTCTCTCTCGACGAGACCGAGGCGGCGGGCCAGAGGTCCGGCAGTCGTGGCCTGCAGGAGCAGGGTAACGAGGACAGCGAGGGCGACCATCGAGACGGCTATGTCAGCGCCGGGTACGTTCTCGGACAAGAGCAGGGCGCCGATGGCAGCGGGGATGACACCGGTCTCGCGGCACCAGGCTAGGAAGATAATCTCGTTTCTAGCCCACCGTCCGCGCCGGTCGGGTAAAAGGCAGGCAAGCACCGTCAAAGGCCGGGCGACAAAGATGAAGACGGCCATCACCACGAGGCCACCAGCGAGGTACTCTCCGAGCGTCTCGAAGGGCATGTTGATACCAAGAGTTACGAAGACGAGCAGGACAGCGATCTCAGAGACCTGGCTTGCGAACCCTTCGAGGAGGTAGGCATGCTCATCATGCTGGCCGAGGTGGAGTAACTCCATGTTCCCTACGATCAAGCCCATTATGAAGGCGGCCAGGTAGCCGGAGCCACCTAAGGTTTCGACCGAGAAGTAGCCCAAAGCTACCACCGCAAGGATTGCCACCGCCGGCGATTCGCGCCAGGCTCCGCCCCTGCGAAAGGAGACGAGGTAAGAGAGCACGACGCCGGCCACGACCCCGATCAAGGTGCCCAAAAGGAGGCCGCGCACGAACTCGAAGGCAGGCACCGAGAGCGTGACTTGGCCGGAGGTGACCGCGCCGGCCACCGCGAGCGTAAGTACCGTACCCACGGTGTCGTTGAACCCGGACTCGGCTACAACCGTCTGGGCGATCTTGGGCTTCAAGCGGATCTCGTCGAAGAGCGGTATGAGGATCGCGGGATCTGTCGCTGCGAGGACTGCGCCGACCATAAGGGCCACCAGGAGAGACACACCGAAGATCGGAGCGACGGCCAGAGCGACGATGAACGCGGTCAGAAAGACGCCCGGTAAGACGAGGAGGCCTAAGCCTACGGCGGTACGCGAGAGCACGCGCAGGGAGATCTCGGTACCACCGTGGAAGAGGATCAGAGAGACGCCGATAGTGAAAACGAGTTGCGCTCCGACCCCTTCGAGCGGATTCTCGACAAGCCCCAGGACCGAAGGACCGATCAAGGCACCCATCGCGACGAGCATCACCATCTCGGGGAGCCGCAGCAGGGCTGCTATGGCCTGTGAGATCAAACCCGCCCCTACAACGAGGCCGAAATCTCTGAGTATCTGCTCGGTCTCGACCATGACAAGAGTATAAAGTCCGATTTCAACGTGTCTGGTCCAACTGCTCGGACCGTCAACAGCCTCTTCCGGGTGTCTAGCCGGGCTCTGCGAGGTACTACAGGCTAGTTACTGCTAAGATGAATTCCAAGCTACGTTTTTTCTGCCGAAAGCGTTTGTCAAAAGTGGCTACAAGTCCCTGTGTTAAAGGCCCTCATTGTGTGGTAATGCATCTATTGCCCCGTAAACCTGGCCCATTAGGTCAACGTCCATTACACGCTTAAACTCCTCGGGCTCCATCTGATCAAAGGTGGCATAGAGCCCCCACGGCGCTCAAGTGCATCCAAATGTCGAGGTAGCCATACTCTTCCGCTGCTCTATCCGCGACCACCTTTACCTGCTCGAACTCGGCCGCATCAGCCGGCACGACTAGAGCTTCGCCACCGTTGCGGTGTATCTCATCCGCCCAGGAGCGAATCGCCCCTTCGTTACGAGCGGAGACTACAACCTTGGCACCACGTTCAGCGAACCGGACGGCCGCCTCACGATCTATACCACTTGAGGCACCCATCAGCACGACGACCTGCTGATCTATAGGTTTGAGTAGCATCCCTCCTCCTAACATTGTTGCTTCTGCTCCATCACTAAGCCGCCACCCCTCCAGCCTATAGCATGCGTGCTCGCCGGGCGAGAGCATGCCTCGAGTCCCCGCTGACGTTGCCACGGCTATCCGGCTGACGAAGCTCCAAAGGAGTAAGCTGGAATGTTTCTGTCAGCAACTTGCCAGAGCTTTGACAGCTACCGAGGCGAAAAAGGAGAAACGCTACCCGCGGACAATTGTCTTAAAAAGCGGTTTTCTGAACAGCGGCGAACAACCTCGTATATAGAGAAACTGACTCTGGATCAGTCAATCCTGGTTCGAATTTAGGTCCGGCGCTTTCCACAGACCCCTTCGTTTTGTAGGTGAAGGTTAAACCGAGAAGCGTCATATTGCTCCTAAACTTGAGTACAATCTCTAGTGGCGGCAGAGTTACAGTGCCGATCCTCCTAGTCTGCACCGGAAGCCTCGGAACCTTAAAATCAGGGCCATATGTAGAAACCTAGAGAGGAATGCCTTGATCATAGACCCATCGGATCTCGACCAGCAAAGCTTATACAAGCTGTTGATAGGCTCGGTCGTCCCCCGGCCGATAGCTTGGACCTCAACCGTAAGCCAGGAAGGCGTACGCAACCTAGCGCCTTTCAGCTTCTTCACTGTAGCTTCCCGACAACCACCGATGCTGTGCATAAGCCTTGGTCCACAGCAAGGAAATGATAGCTCCACCAAAGATACGCTGAGCAACATTGAGAAGACGGGGGAGTTCGTGATCAACATCGTCTCTTTACCCCTCTCGAACATGATGTATGAATCGTCCAAGAGCCACCCGCCCGAGGCTGACGAGTTTGAGAAAGCGGGCCTCACCCCGGCTTCCTGCGAGGTTGTAGGAGCCCCCAGGGTCGAGGAGGCTAGCGTGAGCATGGAGTGCCTTTTGGATCGAATCTTGGCCTTGGGCACCGATCACCTGGCCATCGGCAGGATGGTCCGCTTCCACGTCCGGGACGAGCTCTATGAGGAGGGGCGCATAAACATAGTGAAGCTCCAGCCGTTGGGGCGTCTAGCCGGTAGCTACACCAAGGTTGAGACCATCTTCGAGTTGCCTACGGATGACTTCTGATCCTCTGATGGTTACGCCCCAAGTAGACAGCAGGGTACGCAAAGATGAGTAGCGGTCCCGCCTGTCGGGTAAGGTTGATCGGATGGATTGAGCAGGAAGCCAAGCACCAGGAGGAAGAGTGTCAGAGAAGAACGTCGATAAGGTGAGAGCCGAACAGTTGCAGCGCGGACAGATGGGTCAGCGGTATCTGGCGTCGGGTGAGATGGTCTCGATGCGCCTCTGGGAGAACGAGCAACCCGGCGAGCCCAAGCCTGAGGTCGCCCGCGATTACGAGACCGTGGGCTACGTACTTGAAGGCCGGGCCGAGCTGCATCTGGAGGGAGCAGTGGTACAGCTGGCGATCGGGGACTCCTGGACGGTCCCCAGGGGTGCCACGCACACGTACAGGATCCTCGAGCCCTTCACCGCCATCGAGGCAACCAGCCCGCCCGCCGGGGAGCACCGACGCGACACGCCATAGGAGCGTTTGACCACCTCCATAGACGCCAACCGTTCGAGCAGCTTGTCAAGCACCGCATAGCGCTGCTCGGGCTCACCTGAATAAGCCATAAACCCCGCCCCGCTGTCCAATCTCGCTTGCTGAAATCCCCCCTGCCCGGGCAGGGTAGCGAATACCGCTTGCACAGAACCGGATAGCCTTCTTATTACCTACTCACGTTTGCTCGCTAGCGACGGGCCGTCGTTCTTCGGGTCGCTCTGCGGCAAAGTCCTCCTGGTAGGTCTCTGAAGCAAGGCAAGTCGCCACGATAGTTACTAGGGCCAAGCCGGCCATGTATATATTGGAGGAGTTGGGTGTACATTTTCCATTGACGCCACGGGATCCAGAGGATGCATCCAACTGCCACAGCGGCCAGCACCACATACTCGATTGTCGATGCGTACTGCTTTACAAGTGGCCATTGGGTACCGAGCTCCCAGCCCAGGCCGATAAATGCTACGTTCCACAAGACGTTACCGAATGCGGTGTAGGCCGTGAACTGCAAGATCGTCATGCGCTTGATACCCGCCAGCACGGAGATCGGCGCTCCTGTACCGGGAACAAAGCGGCCGAACAGGATAGCCTCCCTACCATGACGCTCGAACAACTTGCCTGCCCTGTCAAGAACCGGCTTGAGCACGAGTTTGTTGAAGTGCTTGTCGGCACGTCTGGGTAACCTGACGTAGGCTTTCACCGCTCCAGAGCCCTAGGAGATAGAGCACCAACGAGGCGAGCACCGACACCCTGCCGTTGACGCTGTCAGCACCGAGACGAGCAAAAAGCGCCCCTGCCCGACTAAAAAGCCAGTGAGGGGCAGGGTCAGCTGAGTGGGGATCAACAGGTTCATGTTTCCCAAAGCTGTCAGGAAGAACACGCCAATATAGCCGAAGGAGTAGACGACCTCGATGGCCCACTGCGTAATACCGGCAAGCAAGTTAGAGTACCTCCCAACTCAGGTAGATGTAGAGACCGTCGAGGATGATGCCATACGGTACGTATTTCCCAGAGCCCTCGGTACTCGGTGGGCCCTTGTCCTTGTGCTGGGCATTGTGGAAGCAGCTAAACATCAGAGGCACAGCATCCAGCTAAGTATCTGAGCCGGTGATAACGCCGATGTCAAGTGGACTCGGCATTGCCCACCCTTTTGTACCGGTACTGCAACCCGACGCCAAAGACAAATACAACACACACAGCGTACGCTACTACCGAGATTATTATCCCTACCTCAAGCGCCGCCGACTCATACCTCAGCTCTACCTCATGCTCTCCTGCTGGGATAGGCACCGAACGTAGAAGCTGGTTTGTGGCATATACCTCTGCGGGCTACCCATCTATATATGCCTTCCACGAAGGGTAGTACACCTCGCTGAGCACCAGTAGCTCCCCAGAACCAGTGGAGGTCTTCAGCTTTATATTGTTCGCTTCATACTCCTCTACCAACGCTTGATCGACCGAAGCGTCATCAACGTTGGAGGACGTGGACATCTGTTGTGGGGGCTCCTCTTCTAAGAGAGCCTCATTTCTGGGGTTAACCTCCCCTGACTCGAGCAGCGTCAGAGCTTCTTTGCGAGCTGAGTGGACGATCCAAGCTCTTGGCAGTGTCTACTGGTTCTCGAGCACCTTTGAGTCGTTGTCCTCGTAGACGGTTGGGTGCGTGCTCCCGAACCGCTCGAACCGCCCTACGCCATCCGGATTCTCCTGGGAAGGATCGGTGGGTACGATGATGTAACGGGCGTTGAGCAGGTCGAGTAGTGGGGAGGCTAAGCCTTTTTCGTAGACGTCCATGAAGTGGTAGTTCTGTTCACCCTTGTTCAGGGTGCTCATGAACTGATCGTAGTGGGAGATGTGGGTAGGGTTGTAGCCATGTACGCTTTGCAATCCCGTTAGCATCGGACGACCATTCGCCTCCAGCATATGCGTCTCTGAGTCCGCGAACCACGCCGGGGATGAGAGGTGCGAGCCCTCTGTCAACCCAGAATCGTAACCTAAGTAGCGGAAGGGTTCTTCTCCTTCTCTAGATTGTAGGAATCGGGCCGCTGAAGGGCTGTAGTAAGAGGCGAAATCTGTATCGCGGGTTTTTACTGTCCAACCCCACCAGGTAAGATCCTGCTCGGCCATTGCGTCCCTGTCTGCTACGAACAGGTCGGCGAACACGGTAAGCACCAGCAACACCAACGCGAGGTTGCGCCAGACTGGGAGCCGCGCCGGGAGCAGGACGTACGCGGCAACCAGCACCACGGCCAAGGAACAATACCAGCGAAACTGCATGGATAGTTACACCTTCCTCCAGATGTAAAGGATAAGGATCCTCCCCGTCTGACCTGTAAGGGAACAAGGCACTCGTGCTCGCTAGAAGAAGCGCGGCCACCAAAGGTATGGCGAGCAAATAAGGTTTCCTGTCGAGCCTCTCCTTTAGACAGCTCAGGGAGGCACCGGCTAGGAGCGCCGTGCACAGGTAAAAGATCAATATCACCCGATCTGGACGGTGCGGGTGTAGTCGTTCGAAATAGGGCAACAGGTAAAGCGCCGGGTGCAGCGGCGTGGGTCCCTGTTCGGTGAGGATAAGCGTCCCCAGCACCAGGGCTCCAAAGTAAGGGACCGCAAAGCGTCCCCGGACGATCCCGGCGAGCGTAGATACAACCTGCAAGGGAGACCCCCCGAAGGTGGGAACCGCGAGACTTCTCCGGGAAACCACGGGAGCTACGAGGGCAAGGGCTAGTACTATTAGGCCTGTGTACCAGAAGCCAGGCTTCAGCAACAACGCCCATCCCCCAGCGACCATCCACCTCGAGCGCGAGCCTCGACCAGGTACCCTCCAGACAGGTTAGAGAGAGCGTTGTACTCCAGACGCGGTAACACCCCAAAGGCTCCCATAGCCAACCCAAACACCAACACCCCTGCCCCATGCAAGATAACCCCCCTACCCTGCCCCGCACACCCATATGTATCTGCCCCGGAGAACACAGCAGTGTGCGGTAGGCGATGTACCCTCCCACAGCCAGCAGAGCATAGTAAGCACCCTGCCCAAATCATGCTGCTAGCGTCTGGCTTATCGCCAGCCCCGAGATTCCCCCACACCCCCCGCAATAGCCAGCGCTCGCTGCGTATGGCCATCTCTGCTCCCAGCATCGCCAGCGGCAGTCAGGCCATAACCCCTGTGTACTGAAAGCAACTGGCGTTATCCAAGCAGAAAAGACCACCGTACTCGTAGGCTATAGCAGCCAGGAAGGCTCCGGGGATTCCTAAACCCAGTGATCGGGCCAGCGCGTAGGTAGAGAGCCCGGCAAGCAAAAGGTGCAAGAACATGAAGCTCTTTACCGCAGCTACTAGGGGCAAAAGGGTGAACAGCACCATCGCGGGAATATAGGACCAGCCGGAGAGGGAGTCGGCTGCGAAGGGTGTGTCCGAGAGCTGGTAAGGGTTCCAGCTGGGGAGCTGCCGAGCCCATAGGCTTTGGCCCATGACGTAATGGAACGGGTGGTAGTACTGCGTGGCGGCATCCGAGCCGAGGGTGGTCTGCTCGCGCAAGAGATCTCACTCTCCTATGAGGGCGAGCGATAATAGCCGCAACACTATGGCAGCGTTGGGATGACAAAGTACAAAGGAGGCTGATGACAGCCGAAAAAGCCGGGGCGTCTTTGGTATGAACTGCATGCTGTCTCAGCCCGTGTCTTCGCAGATAGCGTACTGGAATAGCCACAGCTCGTGTGCATGGTCGGGCTCTCTTACTCTGATATGGGTTGTGCCCCTGGTTTAATTCACCCGCTTCTCGGATTCCATCGTCCTTTGGGCAACCTCACAACCTTAAAGTCTCTCATCGCATCTTAAGAGAATGCTAAAATTGGCAAACGACAGTTAGAGATAGGCTTTTCTTTAGCTCGTCTCGCCAACAGCTACATCAAGGCCAAGATTATCTTCGATCTACCCATGAGGCACAATGGTTGTGAGCAAAAGATTCAACAGCCAGAAAGGTTGGCATCTGGTAAGAATTTTGTGATCTCCATGACTCTTCGTATGAAACCTTTGTTAAACTTCCACACCTGTGGCCTTGGTAAGCGACAGGTTAGAGTCAAGGGGAGCTTCTCGCTCTCTTCTGAGCTGTAGCGAATGGGTATACCTGCTTAGCCTCTTAATACCCTTCATCTCGTACGACCTGGCTTTAAAGACCGCCCGCATCGTTTTACGGCTCGAGGACCCTGGGCTCATGGAGAGCCTGGAGCTGATGCAGTCGGACCTGCTGTTCGACTTGGGATACGTGTTGCTCTGGGTAGTACTGTTTGCGGTGGCGAAAAAAGGCCTTTCCCGCTGGGTCGTCGTCGGCCTCTTCCACCTACTGACGATCTGCATCGTGCTGTTCACCACAAGCGCGTATCGGTATTTCGAGGTTACCGGTTCGACACTCGACCCCAACTTTGTCCTCCACTATCTCTCTTCTCCCGAGGGAACAGGAGGCGTCATAGCAAGCGAGGTTGGTTGGGGTCTTCTGGCTTTGATGCTGGCCACCCTTATCTATGCGGCTTTGGGACCCTTTTTGGTAACACGTCTCGTTGTCCGGTGGCGCGATTGGCCCGCCCGGACGAGAAAGATTTCTTGGCTCCGCCTCGTCGGGGTGGGTCTTGCCGCGTACGCGTTGCTCTCGCTCTCGCTGCCCGGCAGCGAATCGGCACGCGTGAGTAAATCATTCTCCCGGGCGGCTTTCGCGAACATAATAATGACCGCGGCCGATGCTACAGAGGACAAGGAAATTTCAGACGCTGTACCCAACCCAGTCGCCGAGAAACCGCCCCCGGATGCGAGCCTCTTTGCCGGGGGCGAGTCAGAGCGGCGCAACATCGTTCTGATTTTCCTCGAATCGACTCGCGCAGGGGCCACTACGCCCTACAACAAGTATCTTGAAACGACGCCTTTCCTGGACGAACTAACGAAGAGCAGCATGATGGCCGAGCGAGCCTATGCGGTCGTCCCCCACACCCACAACGCTATAACCGCGACCAATTGCGGCATCGACCCTCCACTGGACCGCTGGGGAACCCTATCGCTGGCTACGCGCAAACCCGCCAAGTGCTTAGCCGAACTCTTGAAAGAGCAAGGATACAACACCGCTTACTTCATGTCCCAGACCTCAACCTTCGAAAACAGCCCGAAGATCATGGACAACTTGGGCTACGAGGAATTCCACTCGATCGAGACCATGGACAAGGAGGGGTTCGAGCAGACGAACTACTTCGGCTACGAGGACGATATCATGCTTGAACCGAGCAGGAAGTGGCTCGAAAAACAGAAAAAAGCGGGTACGCCTTTTCTAGCCACCTACCTCACCTCTGCTCCTCACCACCAATATCTGTCCCCCCAAAAGCGTTATGGGCACAAGAACTTCAGCGAAGACGATCTGGTCAACCGCTATCTGAACAGTGTACGCTACGAGGACTTCTTCCTGAAGAACCTCTTCGATCAGTATAAGAAGCTTGGGCTATACGACGACACGGTCTTCGTCATCCTTG
>JAFAPF010000236.1 GCA_019247245.1 Rubrobacter sp.
CCGCCCGAGCATACGAGATTAATATCGCCCTCGAAGCTTGCGTCGAATCCGCACGCGCTGCCATCGCTGCAGCGCACCCAGCGCTTGCCGATAGACCCACCGACGAATCGCTCTCTCAGTTCTCCTGGAAGACCTTACAGTCCGTCAAATATGATGAGGGCACGTCGAGGACAGCGGTCCTTGGCCTCTAATTTCCCGCAGCCTTTAGAAGCTCTTCTAGCGTGATACGGCCCTCGTAGAGGGCCGTACCTACAACCGCGCCGACGAGGCCTTGGGTCTTTGAGAGCACCTTTATATCCTCCGTTCCACGCACGCCACCGCTGGCGATAGTAGGCAATACCTCTGAAACGGCAGCAGTGCTTTGGAGGTCAGCGCCAGCATCCATGCCGTCGCGCGCGACATCGGTGTAGAGAACGGAGCCCACGCCGTCTTCGGCGAGCTCTCTTACGAAGTCGAGAACGTTGCGACCGCTCGCCTCCTGCCAGCCGTGGGTTACCACGATTCCGTTGCGGGCGTCCACGGCGACGACGATGGCGTCGCCCATCTCGTCCACCGCACGTAGCCTGAGCTCGTGGTCGAGGACGGCTGCCGTACCCATGACTACCCGGGCGGCCCCCACACGCCGCAAGATCCGGAGATCTCCGAGCGTGCGGACGCCACCCCCCACTTGCAGGGGGACATTTACAGACCTGGACAACGCATGGATGAGACTGATCTGCGAGGGCCGGCCCTCTTTGGCGCCGTCGAGGTCCACGACGTGGATGGCAGGTGCCCCCTGGCGTTCCCACTCCCGAGCGCGCCCTATGGGATCTGCGTCATACTCCTTCTGCCGGTCGAAGTCACCCTGCTTGAGCCGTACGCACCGGCCATTCCGGAGGTCTATAGCCGGGAAAACCGTGAAGCCCTTCAAAGGCTTCGCGCCCAAAAGAGAAAGTTCTCGTAAAGCTTCAAGCCGACGTGGCTGCTCTTTTCGGGATGGAACTGCACGGCAACGAGGTTCTCTCTACCTGCCGCCGCGCAGAAAGCCCCACCATAGTCGACGACCCCGAGCACGTCCGAGCCATTCTCGGGAACAGGGTGGTAGGAGTGGACAAAGTAAAACGCTTCACCGTGAAGCCCGTCAAGGACCGGGTGCCAACGCACCACTCTAAGATCGTTCCAGCCCATGTGTGGCACCTTGTGGTCCCCAACCTCGAACCGGATCACCCTCCCGGGCAGGACGCGCAAGCCCCCAGCACCCGGGGACTCCTCTGAGCCCTCGAAGAGGACCTGCAGACCCACGCACACCCCGAGAAACGGCTTGCCGGTATGGTACGCCTCCAAACAGGCCCCATCCATCCCCCGCTCCTTGAGCTTACGCATGCAATCCCCGAAAGCTCCTACTCCAGGCAAGACCACCGCGTCCGCGGCTTCGACTTCCGCCGGATCTGGCGTAAGGTTCACCCGCGCGCCCATCCTCTCTAGCGCACGTGTCACCGAAAGCGTGTTTCCGGCATCGTAGTCTACGACGGTGACTTTCAAACGTTCAGCCGTCACTTGTAGCTTTTAGTTCTAGCTGGTTACTCAATCTATGACCCCCTTTGTCGAGGCGCTGCCGCTCTTCCTTCGGGCGGTCCCTGCACGAAGGGCCACTGCAAACGCTTTCACGCCAGACTCGACTTTGTGGTGGGCGTTCTCACCGTAGTGACAGTTCAGATGGAGGGTGAAGCGACCATACTGGGTAAAAGCACGCAAGAACTCAGGAAAGAGCTCGACGTCGAAGGAGCCGATCTTCTCAGGCATTGGACCAGGATGGTACGTGAGATGCGATCGTCCTCCCAGATCCACGACAGCGGTCGAGAGCGCCTCGATGAGCGGCGCCGAGGCGTCGGCGAAACGGATGAGATCGGTACGGTCGCCCAAAGCCTCATCGAAGGCACGTCCGAGAACGAGGCCGGTATCTTCGACGGTGTGGTGGTAGTCGACCCAGGTATCTCCCTCGGCCTCCACCGTAAGGTTCATACCAGAGTGATGAGCAAGGAGGTGCAGTACGTGGTCGAAGAAACCAACTCGAGTATTTACCTCTGCCCTTCCTTCGCCGTCGAGTTCGAGGTGCACCTGCACGTGCGTCTCCCCCGTCTTCCGCTCAGCCGTTCCGGTCCGCGACATCGATCTCCTTTAGCTCTCAGCGCTCCGCTATCAGCTCTGGACATTTTAGCTGATGTCTTACAGACGATCGCCTCCGGCCTTTAAACTTTGCGACGCCGAACATCCACGCTCCGGGCGTGGTTCTCGAAGCCCTCGAGGCGGGCGAGGCGTTCGACATGGGGGCCTAAATCCGCGAGAGCCTCGGGGGTGTAGCGGATGTAGTTGGTACGAGCGGTGAAGTAGTGGGTGCCTAAAGGAGAAGCCCAAACCGTCGTACCTCCGGTGGGGAGGGCGTGAGAGGGACCGGCAGCGTAATCACCTAAAGCTATAGGGCTATAGTCGCCGATCGCCACCATACCTACGGCACCGAGGTCTCGGAAGATCGCATCGGGGTTCTCAGAGATTACGTGTGCGTGCTCGGGGGCGTATAGGTTGGTGATCTTCACAGCCTGCGCCATGTCGCATACCTGCACAAGCGTTATGAGCTCCGCAGGCTCCCCAGCGAGCAAGGGCTCGACGCTCTTCATAAGCTCAACGCTGGGGGTTAAGAGTATGGCCGAAGCACTCGAGAGGTGCTCGGCCTGAGCCATGAGGTCATGGGCTACCCTCTCGGGAAAAGCCCCCTCATCGGCAAGCACTACGACCTCACTCGGCCCTTGTGGCGCGTCTACACCCACAACCCCGAAGACCTCCAGCTTGGCTGCAACTACGTAGTCGTTGCCGGGCCCCACGATCTTATCGACCGCAGGAATGCTCTGCGTGCCGTAGGCCATCCCCCCCACTGCCTGAGCACCCCCTACCCGATAAACCTCGTCGAGCCCAAGGAGCCCGGCAGCGGCGAGCACATTAGAATTCACGCTTCCGTCAGAGCCGGGTGGAGCGCAGACGCAAATCTCTCTAACTCCCGCAGCCTGAGCCGGGACCGCCGTCATCACGAGGGTACTAGGGTAGGCACCGTGTCCACCCGGAACGTACAGACCAGTCCGGCGCAAGGGACGCACCCTCTGTCCTATCGTCGCCCCGTCGCGGCTTATTTCCCAAGAATGGTCCAGCTCCTGTTCATGGAAAAAGCGTACATTTTCTATTGCGACGCGCAAGCTTTCCTCGATTTCCGGTGAAAGTGTATCTCGTGCCTGGCGTATCTCTTCGGTGGGAATCCGGACCGGGTTGGGTCGCACACCATCGAAGCGCTCGGTGTACTCAAGGAGTGCCTCGTCCCCCCTCTCGCGGACGTCGGCCACTATGCCACGGGCGGCCTCCCGGACCTCCTCGGAGAGAAAGCCGCCCGGACGCCGGAGCTGGGGAACCAACTCTTCGGGCTCGGCGTCGCGGGCATCGAGGACCTTAACCAAGAGGAACCCCGGCTTGCATAGCTTCTACTAGGCCAGCAATCTCCTTATTGCGGAGGCGATAGGAACTGCGGTTGGCAATCAAGCGCGCGGTGGAGGTGGAGACCTCGTCGAGGACCACGAGGTTGTTCTCGCGCAGGGTAGTTCCGGTGGCCGTCAGATCTACAATGCATTCAGCGAGGTCGACGAGCGGGGCGAGCTCTATGGCGCCGTGGAGTGCGATGATCTCCGCCTGCCGGCCTATCCTCTCAAAGTACCGCCGCGCCGTGCGGGGGAACTTGGTCGCCACGTGAACAACCTCGGCGTGGATTATTGCTTGCCGTACATCAGCAGCCTTTTCGCCGGAGGCTGCCAAGATCATCCGGCATCCTCCCGTACCGAGATCTATCAGCTCCACAACGTTCGGCTCCTGTTCCTCCAAAACGTCCTTACCGACGATGCCAACGTCCGCTGCCCCGTACTCTACGAAGACCGGCACGTCGGACGGACGGCTCACGATGAACTCTGTTCCTTCGGTTTCGTAGAAGAGCTTGCGATCGTTCTCCCGCAGAACCTCTACCGGCAGGCCGGCCCCCCTGAGCGCCCGTAGAGCGTCCTCGAAGATGTTGCCTTTGGGCACCGCCACCCGAAGGTTGCTTCTCGCGCTCATCGGGCAACCACCCCGAGCACCTTTTCAGCAACATCCTCGATGCCTACCGCTTCAAAACGGGTTCCCGGCTCTGCTGGGGCAAGCTTGATGCCGTCGGGAGACCGGTAGCAGATCCAACCAGCCTCTACTGAGGAGGCGTACCGCACGGCAGCCTCGGGCTCCAGATCTTCGGAGAGATGCAAGGTGGGCACGCCGCATTCACGCAGCTGAACCGCAGTTTTTGTCCCCCCTACGCCCCCACCCACGAGTACTAGTAGCGGAGAAGCGTCTTTTTCGGGCAGGATGGAGAGGAGTCTTTCGAGATAGATAGCGAAGCCCGTTGCCGGCAGCGTCCGGTCGAAGCGCTGTAGAAGGTTGTCGTAGCGACCACCGTTTGCGATGGTGAACCCGATCCTAGGGGAGTAAGCCTCGAAGACAGCTCCCGTATAGTAGTTGTGACGCCCAACCAAGCCAAGGTCCAGGATCACCGCCCCTAAACAGCCGTAAGCGTTAAGATAATGCAGTATCTCGCGCAAGTTCTCGAGTGCTGCAGAAGCCTCAGGAGCACTTCCAGCATGCTTTGCTGCTTCCTCGATGATGCTACCTTCCGTAGCGGGTCCTACGAGGCGCGGTATTTCCCGGACCGCAGCCCCCACCTCGTCCGACAAACTGGCAGCCAAGGAGTCGACACGTACGAGATCTTTGGCAGCGAGCGCCGCAAGAAGGGCCGGAGCGGCTTTGGGAGCCGCCTGTCGGAGGTAGGCTGTATAAAACGCCGTCTGACCGAGCACGACCGCGAAGTCCGAAGGTGCTTCAAGCCCTAGAGCGCTCAGAACGTCTACGAGCAGGGCGACAGTCGCGGCGTCCTCCTGCGGGCTTGGGGAGCCGACGACCTCGACACCGGCCTGGTAAAGCTCGGCACTCTGGCCGCGTCCCACGCTGGTCCGGCGGTAGACCGGCAAAACATAGGAGAGCTTGTAGGGAGGCGGGAGATTGCGCAGACGCTGGGCAACGAGCCGGGCGATCGGTGTCGTCATCTCGGGCCGCAAGAGGAGCATCTGATTATCCGGATCGAAGAGCTTGAATGAAGCATCCCTTAGCTTCGGCTCCTCTATGACCTCCGAATACTCCATGGCCGGCGTGAGAACCTCGCCGTAGCCAAAGAGGCGGAATGTTTTCCGAATACTAGCCTGCACCTCCAGAAGGCGCATCGACTCCGGCGGTAGTACGTCCCGGGTACCAGGAGTGGTAGAGAATTTACGCGTTACATGCTTCATCTGAACCGCTATCTTAACCGATTTAAGCGATTAGGCACTCCCGCTATCGGTAAGTGACCGTTGCATCTCGACTATAGGCGTGTTCGCAAGCGAAAAGCAGAGCGCCATCCGATGCTCATAGAGGATGAGACATTCCGTAGCGCTGACCCTAACAACGTATCCCTAGGAGAGGATGATGACTAAACCATCGCATCTCGAGTGGAATTGACCCGGTACTGCGGTTCTTCCGAGGATCTGATGAATCAGGTCCAGGCTCTCGCCGGAGAGGAGAGCAAGTACTCAGGCTGCCGAGACCGGTACAGCACGCGTTGCCTCAGTAGATCGAACTTACCCCGACCGTACATCGCGATCTCTTGATGAACTTGAGTTTGTTGACCCGACCCTCGGTCTGTCCCTGACTGTAGGGCCACTAGGAACCATTACTTATTCTTCTCCACAAGCTGGACGAGCTTCCAGAGCTAGGCTGCCGTCTTCTTCCCAGACTTGCATCTACCCTTAGAGAAGCTATACTATGTGCATGCACATCAATAGACTACATAGCCAACACCTCGACAGCATCATTGCCTGCATCGAGACGATGGACGGCCGGGAGTTGGATGAGCTCCAAGCTGTCATAAATCGCCGACGCAGTGCCCTCAGACAAAGCACTGTGCTCGAGCGCCGTGGTTACCGTCATGGGATCCTACAGCTAGAAAGCCGTACTTACAGACGGAAAGACGGTGAGCAAACCGAACGCGGCCCCTATTGGTATTTCCACTACCGCCAGGGCGGTAGGCAGCGCACCCTCTATGTGGGCAAGACGGATAACCCTGAGACCGTGTTAGACGAGAAGATAGGAAAGGAGTAGAGCTATGGCTAGAAGGCGCGCCAACGGTGAGGGAAGCATTACTCGCCACAAGAACAGCGGGTTGTACATGGCCCGTTACACAGTGCACACCGCTACAGGTCCAAAGCAAGACCATCTATGGCAAGACTAGAGCCGAGGTGGCCGAAGAGCTCACCAAGGCGATGGCCGACCGAGATAGCGGGTTCGCCTTCGATGCGGAGAACCAGACTGTCAGACTGTAAGAGATTATCTTCAGCGGTGGCTCAATGATTCCGTGAGAGGCAGCGTCAAGGCCCTGACGTTTGAGAGCCGTGAGCAGATGGTGCGCAACCACCTCGCCCCGCACTTGGGCATATAAAGCTCAAGGCACTCGCTCCGGCCCACATACAGAGCTTTTACCGATCTAAGGTCGACGCGGGCTTGTCTACGTCCACGGTGCGCTCTATCCACTCCACACTACATAAAGCACTCGAGCAAGCCGTCAAGTGGGAACTGATACCCAGAAACGCAGCTGCAGCCACAGATCCGCCCAAGCCGCGGCCGAAAGAGATAAAGCCTTTAGATGCCGATCAGGTTAGGGTCTTTCTCGAAGCTGCACAAGGCGATCGCTTCGAAGCCCTGTACGTGCTAGCAGT
>JAFAPF010000473.1 GCA_019247245.1 Rubrobacter sp.
TTCCGCTCGCACAACCTCGATCTCCCCAATGTGAGCTCTCCCCCATCCGGTTTCATGAGCTACCGGTGGGTACTCTAGAACCTCGACCCAACCGTCACGTTCCGCTGCAAAACCATGCTCGACGAGGACATTGAGCGAAGCCCCTACGCTCTCAGGGGTGGACCGCAAAAGGTCGGCCAGTTCCTCAATCTCTACCGTGTCCCTGCCAATGTCGGGGAGGATGCGGAGCAGCTCATAGAGGGCCACAGCCTCGGTCCCAAGGTGGGGCATCCAGCGGACGTAAAGACGCACCTTCGCGCCCCGCGTCCCTCTCTCCCCGGGAGGTATAAGCCGCACCCGCTCCATCTACTATTAGTATAGCGGCCTAGGACCAACCTCTCTACGCCTGATCTGCCAAACAGGGTTAGGGTGCAACTTATATAATCCCCGGTTTGTGAGACCTATAGTATTCGAGCGTACGCTGCCGGGTGCGAACGAGGTCTTCGGAGTTGGCGAAGAGCCGCGCCCCATCTACGAAGCCGTCTTCGAGGAGCTCGAGAAGATGGGTCCTGAGCGCTGGAAGGAGAACCTCCGCCGGGCGCACGGTCTCCTGCTAGAGGAACAGCACGCTTTCGGTATCCAGAAAGGGGACAAGACCCACCCGACAGACTGGTTCCCCCGCATCGTGCCTGTTGCTGATTGGGAGCACCTGCAGCACGGTCTGGTACAGAGGATGCGGGCCATCAATGAGTTTCTCCTCAGGCTCGAAGCTGGCACGGAAGAGGTCGTGCCCGAAGAGATTATAGAAACGAGCATACTCTACGACCCCACCGTCCCGAATCGTTTCGGAGAGGTGCCGGTCCGGCAGGTAGCCTTCGACGTCGTAGCGGTCGAGAAGAGCAATCTGTCCGGCTGTTGGGAGTACCTTATGATCGAGCAAAACGCCAAGATGCCCGTGGGGCTGGCTGCTATGACCCGACGCCGCAGGATTAGTCAGGAGGTCTTCTTCCCCGAAGCCTTCGCCAGGCTCCCGGTGCGTTCTTTGGAGGGCTGGCTAGGGCGGCTCGGTGAGGCTTTGCGGGCGTCATCGACAAGAGGTCCCGGAGCGACGCTCGCGGTTGTAACTAGTGGCCCCAAAGATCAATTCTATCTAGATCATCACATCTATGCTAAGGAGATGGGCGCCATCCTGGCTGAAACAAAGGATCTTAGCTTCGACCATGAGGGCTACCTGGTACACAAACTGACAGGATGCAGAATAGATATCGTATACGAGCGAGTCGACGAGGACATACTTTATGCGGAGTTGCCGGCGCTCATAGATAGTCACGTCGAGGGCAAAGTGCACGTCCTATTCGCCCCCAACTCCGAAGTGGTGGACGACAAAGCCGTAGAGGCCTTTGTCCCGGAGATGATCCGGACCTATCTCGGGGAGAAGTCGATCATAAAGAATGCCCAGACGTGGTCGCTTGCGGTCCCGGAAGACCGCCGGTACGTGATGGAGCACTTTGGGAATCTCGTCATCAAGAGCCGAGGTGGTTACGGTGGCAAGGATGTCTTGATTGGGCCTACAGAGTCCAAAGAGTCCATCGAGCACTTCCGAAGAATAGTAGAACGCAACCCAGCCGAGTACATAGCGCAAGAGCTGATCGACTTTTCGACACACGTGCTTTGCGAGACGGGGGAGGGTGGCTTTGTTTTTAGGGACTCCTACGCCGATTACCGGATGATCGCGCTGGCACCAGACCCTCAGGACCCAAGCGTCGTCGAGATCATACCCAGTGCCCTCACCCGAGTGGCCGTCCCAGGCATGCACGTAGTGAACATCTCCAGCGGCGGCAGGATGAAGGATACCTGGGTCTTGGAACGTTGAACCGGGGAGTACTCGCCGGTAACGTGGGACACTCAGCAATTCTTCAAGAATAGAAAGAACCTTAGTTATGTCTTCTTGGCCCTATTCACGAGCGTTCGGTAAGGCAGGATCACTCGTCCCGTAGTAGTCTGTACGTCTCCTTTTGTCTACGCTCTAAATCACTTCTAGCTTAGAGCTGTTCTCGATCAGCAGGGCGCGGACTTGCACCTCGGCTCGTCTTATACTTTGAAGCTCACCTCCTTGAATAATATCTTCCTTCCATTTTTCATTTATATACAGCATCCACAGCATCCGAGCACCTGCTGTATACCTCACTTAATTTCGGAAAGGATGGACCTTGATACAGAGAAAAGATGTTGTCAGTTGGGTTGGTTGGTGGGCCTTATGAGAATCTCGTTGATGCTTACCCTTTGGGGTTGAGTAACCACGTAGACGATAGCGTTGGCGATGTCCTCAGCTTTAAGAGGATCAAGCTGCTCAAGCATCGTGTTTAGACCTTCCCTGGCCTCCTCATCCGTGATGCGCTCAGGGAGTTCGGTCTCGACCGCCCCAGGCTCAACCATGGTCACCCGAATGTTGTACTCCAGAAGCTCCTGACGTAGAGCCTCAGAGATACTATTCACCGCCATCTTGGTTCCAGAGTAAACTCCCAAACCCGGCCGGGTTCCTCGGCTGGCAAGGCTGCTTATATTTATCAGATGCCCAGAGCCTTGCTCTTTCATCACCTCTATCGCGGCATCAGTAGCATAGAGCAATCCTAGCACGTTAACCTCGAACATCGTGCGCCATTCGTCGGAGAGCCCTTTCTCGATCTCAGACAGTTGCATGACACCCGCGTTGTTGACAAGTATGTCCACCTGCCCGAACTCTTCTCTGGCTCTCCGGATCAAGCCGTGCGCTTGCTCTTCATCCGTTACGTCACATTCGAGCGCAAGTGCCTTACCTCCGTCGCCGTTTATCCTCTCGACCAGGTCCTCAAGCCGGTCCTCTCTACGCGCCGCGGCTACAACCACGGCTCCTTCCGCGGCCAATGCCTCCGCCGTTGCCTTACCTATACCGCTGGACGCTCCCGTAACGATCGCTACCTTGCCATCGAGTTTCGCCATATATCGCGACTCCCTTCTGCCCAGAGTACCAGTCTGCTTTACATCTACAAACCACCCGCTTTATCTTACCGCTGCCCGCTTAAACGCACATCTTCTGTCCTGTCAACGCCCAGCAGAGCACAAAAGTGCAGCTCTTAAGGTTTTATGTTTGGGGAGCACCACTAACATGCTCGGACTCCTTTGCACAACCTATATCATAGTAGTGATGAAGATGCAGAGCTCGCGGCATCCCGTT
>JAFAPF010000507.1 GCA_019247245.1 Rubrobacter sp.
TAACAAGCCCTCCAGTTACTTCGCAGTCCACCACAACCTTTGGCCGTTGGGCCGCCTGGGCGGGTATAGTGCACTATTTGGTGTCAGTTAGCCTGCTGTTTTTTAGACACACTATTGTCAAGAAGAGCACTCATCTTGACAATAGTGTCATTTGACTGCTTACTGATACACCTCTCCGTCCGTTTTTTCGCTATTGGTTCTCATTTACAATAACAATAACTGTTCTTGAAATATCTGGCCTTTCTACTACACTTTACTCTTCACCCTAGTACTTATGAACCTATGAACCACCCGAAAGGATCGGTTAGTGAATAAGAGGATGTCAGTGTTGACGGAACGCCTCCTGGGGCTTAGCGGATCGGAGGTGACCTCCTCAGGATACAGCAAGGACTTCGTGCTCAAGGTGGTTCAACCCAGCTTGGTAGGTCTCATGGACGGCTCGGTTTCTACCTTAGCCCCGCTTTTTGCCACAGTATTCGCCACCAGGGAACCGTACGTAGCATTCCTGGTGGGTTTGGCAGCAGCCGTTGGAGCGGGGATCAGCATGGCCTTCTCCGAAGGACTCTCTGACACTGGGGAGTTGACCGGACGAGGTAGTCCGCTCCTGCGGGGAGCTATTACAGGGATAGCTACCTTCGTAGGAGGGATCTTCCACACCCTGCCGTTCTTGATACCGGAAGTGAGCCTGGCCTTGTACGTGGCGTGCGGGGTAGTAGGAGTAGAATTGATTGTAATCTCCTTTATCCGCTACAGGTACTTCAGCATGAGTTTTTTGAAGTCAGCGTTGCAGGTAATGGTGGGTGGAGGTCTTGTCTTCACTTCTGGAATACTGATCGGAAGCGCCTAGAGCGCTCTCTTTGTGGGTCGGTGAAGAGGGATCAAGGATGAGTAAGGTCGGTAGCGGGAGACTAGGTAGGACTTTGGGCGCTCATGGAGTACATGGCTGGTCCTCAGCTGGACTATGATCTCCCAGAAAACACGGTAGAAGGCCCGCTCGTTGGTCGAATAAGCAGAAAACGGTGTTGATGAAGGTGTTAAGAGCCCCGGATTGGGATGATGACAAAGCAGAGCATCTCCCCTGGTTGACCGTTTAGACAACGAGCTTGCCAGCTGGCAACGCCGGCCGGGATGGCAATGCGGGAAGCGATACCCTTGGTAAGGTGTGCACCCCACCAAGTATAGGAGCCACTAACGTTCCGCCCCAAATAAGGAGCCAGCCGATGGGTCCTGGGGGGGCCAGGGCGAGGAAATCGCGTAGGGGTCTTAGGGTGAGAGCGGCTACGAGCAGGCCTCCAGAGCCAACCACCGCGCCAACTACCGAACGGCTCAGGCCGTCTTCGGCTCGGCCGGCTTCGAGAGTCTGGGCGAGTTGGGTGGCGACTATGCTGGCAAAGGCAACCGAGCGTGCTTCCGCCGCACTGCTGGTGCGCAGCGCGATTAGGTAGGCGGCGAGCGACGGTGCTGCCGTGGCGCAGCCGCGACGCAAGATGTCTTTCCGCAAGGGTGCACCGAGGCCTGCTTCACCCTCTCGGGCCAGCGCAGTAAGGTCACGGTGCTCGGGTTGCTGAAGGGCTACAGCAAGGGCGGGCAGGACGTCTGAGACCAGGTTTACGACCAGGATCTGGCGAGCGCTGAGTGGAGAGGCGAAGCCCAGCACGCTCGTCCCCACCAGTAAACCGAGCTCGCCGAGATTTCCTCCCAGCAGCAGCCCTAGGGCGCGTCGGATGTTACGCCAGAAGCTGCGACCTTCCACGAGAGCTTCCACGAGCGTGGAGAAATCGTCGTCGGTGAGCACTACCTCGGCGGCTTGCCGGGCAACCTCTGTGCCGCCATGGCCCATCGCCACTCCCACATCGGCGAGTCGCAAGGCCGGGGCATCGTTGACACCATCTCCTGTCATCGCGACTGTATGGCCCCTACGTTGAAGGCTTTCCACAATCCGCAGTTTATCCAGCGGCGTGATGCGCGCGATGACCGCTGCGCCCTCTAGGCGCCTATCGAGCTCCCCGTTCTCAAGCTCGGCTATCTCATCTCCGACGAGTACTTCATGGCCGTTGCCCAGCAGACCGGCCTCATCTGCTATAGCACGGGCGGTGTCGGGGTGATCCCCGGTGAGCATGATCACTCGGACCCCT
>JAFAPF010000091.1 GCA_019247245.1 Rubrobacter sp.
CGCCCCAACTTCCACCGCTACTGCGAGGCTTTGACGGATCATTTCTATGAGCTCTCCGGCGATAGGCTTGGCGCGGACGATCCCGCGGTGCGCGGGGGCCTGGCGAAGATAGGGCCATACTCCGTGATCCTGCTGGGCCATGATAAAGGTGCTGATGTCAAGAGCCGCGTCAAGAGCAACTTTGGTATGGCCCACCCGGAAGGATACCGTAAGGCTGGCAGGCTCTACTCCCTAGCGGAGAGGTTAAATGTGCCCATCGTAGCGCTCATCGACACGCCGGGCGCCTTTGCTGGGTGTGACGCCGAAGAAAGGGGTCAGGCTTGGGCTATCTCTGCCGATCTGATGGCGCTGGCCCGCATCCCGGTGCCGGTCGTCGCTGTGGTGATCGGAGAGGGCGGATCGGGCGGGGCGCTCGCGATGTGCGTCGCCGACCACGTCGGGATGCTCGAGAATTCTTACCTTTCGGTGATAGCACCCGAGGCGTGCGCCTCAATAATCTTCCGTGATAAGGAGCAGGCTGCCGAAGCCGCCGAAGCGCTCAAGCTGACAGCCGAAGATCTCCTAGCCCACGGGATCATAGACGAGGTGCTGCCTGAGCCCCTGGGCGGCGCGCACAACGAGCCCGAGGGCGCTGTGGACGCTGTGGTTCGCTCTGTCGAAGGCGCTCTGGCCAAGCTCTCTAAGCTCGGGCCGGACTCTCTCGTCAAGAGCCGCCACGAACGCTACCGGAGAATAGGGGCGCACCTCTCCGAGGGGGAAGCAGAAGGTAAGGAGCTGCCGTTGCGCAGGGTGGGAGAACAGTCCCGAGAACAAAGTTCGCACCCGGCTCACGGGTAATTTCTGGGCGTGACGTCTGCCAAAGTCCTATTCTAGGAACAGCGGGATGGCGTTGGCGGGGAGCGGGCGAAGTAGTAGCCCTGGCCGAGCTCGCAACTCATGTTCGTCAGTTCTTCGAGCTGCTTGGCATTCTCTATGCCTTCGGCGGTAACGCGGAGCCCGAGGGAGAAGGCGAGGTCGATGATGCCACGCAGCGCCTTGCGAGCTTCGGTTTCCTTTCCGAGGGCCTCTGCAAAGGAGAACGCTAACGAGATATGTCGTCTGGCGCTTCGCTTCGCGCTTGTGGCGGGCGTGGTGGCGGGCGTGCTCTTTCAAAGCCCCTGCCGCTGGAGCGCCTTTATCGAGGTAGCAGCTGTGGTGCTCACATGAGGCCGTGGACTGCAGATCGGTGCATTGAGCGTCTGGGTCAGGGAACACTCTGCGAAACAGGCGAGGCGGATGACCGAAGGCTCCTGTACCACTCACACAGATCCATCTTTAGCATACATAGGAAGTGGCAAGATTACTTCACACCCGCCGAGGCTTTGACGGGCAAACTCTCTTAGCCGAAGAAGGTGGCGGCGGCTTCGTAGAGGTCTTCGGGTACGGTCTTGGTCTCGCCAGTTGCCTCGGCCAGAGAGACGGTGACGATGTCGTTGCCACGCAAGGCGACCATCTGACCCCACTCGGCATTCTTGATCGCCTCGGCGGCCCTGAGGCCGTAGCGGGTAGAGAGGATGCGGTCATGGGCGGTGGGGGTGCCGCCGCGCTGAAGATGGCCTAAAACGACGTGGCGGGTATCTATACCGGTACGCTCTTTGATCTCTCCGGCCAGAGTCTGCCCGATACCGCCTAGCTGTACATGGCCGAACTCGTCCCTTTCGACGCTCTGGGTGATGTACTCCTCACTCAACGTCACCCCCTCGCTCACGGCGATGACACCCCACTTGTCGCCTCTCTCGGTGCGCTTCTTGAAAAGGTCCGTTATTACGTCGAGATCCGGCTCGACCTCGGGGATGAGGGTAACATTCGCCGCGCCGGCGACTCCTGCCCCCCAGGTGATCCAACCTGCGTGCCGGCCCATGATCTCGACTACCATAACCCTCTCGTGGCTTCTAGCCGTGGTTCTTACACGGTCTATGGCCTCGGTCGCGATCGCGACGGCGGTGTCGTAGCCGAAGGTAGTGTCGGTAGCTGAGAGGTCGTTATCGATGGTCTTGGGGCAGCCAACGAGCTGAACGCCGAAGTCGTCGTGGAGCCTCTTGGCGACGCCCAACGTATCGTCGCCGCCGATAGCAACGAGGGCGTCTATGCCGAACTCCTTCATGTTGTTTACAACCTTCTCGGCGTCGCCCTCTTCCTTGTAGGGGTTGGTGCGGGAGGAGTAGAGGATAGTGCCACCTTCTTCGAGGATGTAGCGGACGTTCTCGACGCCAAGCTCCTGGATGCTGTCGGGCTTCGGATCGAGTAGCCCACCCCATCCGCGCCGGATGCCCAGCACCTCGTATCCATAGTCCTCGATGCACTTCATGGTCACGGCCCGGATTACACCGTTCGACGCCGGGGCATCCCCACCTCCTGTGAGCATTCCGACCCTGTTCACCTCGGCCATCGTTTCCTCCCTTTCTCGTAGCTTACCCTGGCTTTCAGTCTAGCTTTTATGCTGTTGGCCGTCAGCAGCAGTTTTCTGGCTCTTACTGCTGTGATCCTGAGGAGCATACCTCCCTAGTGGTGGAAGCGCTGGTGAAAATGTCGTCCAGAAATCTTCGAGCATAGTAGGAGAAGAGCATGAAGCCGATGATGAAGGGAAGACGCCTAATATGAGTAAGAGGTCAAAGCCTTGCGGCACTACCTCCACGGCCATCCAGAACTGAGAAGAACACCAAACCCCTAAGGAAGTACAAGAAAAGTTAGAGGAGCACAGCATACCTTTTGCCTCGGAATATGGCGCGATGGACGCGCTTGGTATAAGTAAGGGCGGCAAGCCTGGAAGCACGTGGCTCTGCACGCGGGCATGAACACGCTTCCGGCCGAGGAGAATGAACGATCACGGCTTCGTCTCCAAGTAGAGAGGGGAGTATGCACGCCTGTGAGCACGATGCGCACAAGCAATGTTGGTTGACTTGGTTGCTGAAGCAGGTCGAAAGGCGATATTAGCCCAGTATGTATCCTTGCGCTTGCCCCTCTTTATACAGCTACTCCCCAAGAGGACGGGGCGAGCCTACTTGAAGGTAGCGCGTAATCGTGGGGCTAATACGACACTTCTTGCGAGAGCATGAGACTATGAAAGGGATGGGGCCGTGCTCTTAGTGGTTGTTGGTAGCACTACCAAAGAGGTTTTTTGAGGCATACATACATAGAGAGAAAGAGAGAGCAGATATTGGTTCCTGCGCTTCTAGCCGGGCAGGTGGTGATCATGGGGATAACCTATCGGCTCATAAGAGCGAGAAGGTTAAGAAACTGCTCGAGGAGCAAGGCTGCGAGCTTATCTCTACTTAGCGCCCTACTCTCACCGGGTTTAAATCCCATAGAAGAAGAGGCTTTCTCAAAGATCAAGGGGATTTCTTGCGAAAGGCTGAAGCTGGCAGTTGGCAGACTTTACAGTAGAGGCATCGGTCAGGCGCTCTAAGCGATCAGTGCTCAAGATGCTTGCGGCTTCTTCGAGCATTGCGGCTACCCCAGGTGTGGGTCAAGTACTGTCAAACAGGCTGTAGGAGGCGCTAGCTGCCGATAAGGTGTCTTCTTGGAAGCCCAAGCAGACTTTAGTTGCTAGCGGTCTCATAAGGTTTCATGTTGCTACATAAAGAAGGCCTCCACCCGGGTGTTCGAGACTGGCTAGGGACGCTTGTTCAGGGTTATCCATAATGTGCGTCTTTATTCGTTGTGCTGCATAGTAGTCTATCTCCTTACCGGTCACAGGTTCGTCTCAAAGCAGCAACAGGCACGAGTCTTCGCAGAATGGGGATACTACAAACAGCTGTGTCAAAAAGCAGCGGCCCTGTTGAAACAGTCGTTGTCGGGCAGGTTGGTGATTCGAAATAAGACCAAAACGAGTCTCAAGCACCTACAAAAAGGGTTCTCGGCACCCAAAACGGAGGTCAGACAACCGCATGAAGGAGTTCTTCAACAGGCTCGACCAGTAACAAGATCTACTTACCGCAGCACTTCAACCTTCCGCCTCAGGAAGCTAGCTGCCTCCCCTACGGTTCGCACCTCCGCAGCTGCCACGTCCGCCTCGCCGATAGCAGTCTTCACAAGCTTGACGATATGCCTCTGAAGTGGGTTTAAGGGATCGTCGTTTGTAGTATACGCCTTGGGTACCATCCTGGGCTTGAGAATCGGCCAGCAATCACGGAGTCGTGGCTGGGATAGGCTGAACGCCTCCCGAAGGTCATTGGCAAATAGATCTCGCTCAGTCAGGTGGCCAAGACTCCACTTTTCTTCGAGAGTCTTCATAAACGAGGTATGTTGTAACGGCGTATTAATTACCGTCCCCGCTGCTGTATAGGCTGACACTATAATCGCGGGTACGCGAACACCTAGGCGATCAAATCCGAAGTCCATCTGCCTGGTCTGCTCGTTCGGCTGCGGTTGCCTACCAGCAGGCGGCGGGACATGATCGTAGCACCCGCCATGTTCGTCGAAGGTGATAAGCAAGGCGGTGTTCAGATAGTTGCTCCCCATCGGACTATCGGAGAGCCGTATGGCATCGTAGATCGTGGCGATCAAGGCCTCTCCCGCCAAAACACTCGAATGCCCAACGCGCCCAAATACTTTAGCCGGCGGGTGCATGTCGTTGTTATTGATGAACAGACGAGGCTCGATGAAGGCGTAGTGCGGGAGGTTTCCCGTTCTAGCGTCTTCAAAGAACTGCGACATGTAACAGAAGTTCGCCCTGATGTGTCCCCAGAGCCGTGGGAAGTGGAGGATGGCAGTGAGCGGGAAGTGCTCTTGCGAATCATAGTAGACCTTCCACGATAGCCCCTTGCTCTCGAGCCTCTCGAAGATCGTCTCGGCGTTGTTGATCCCCTTCCTTACCCAGTTACTATAGGGCTCGTTGATGACCAGCCCAGATGATTGCGCAGCATGGAAGAACGATCGGTTGGGGAACGTCTGGCTAGGCACCTCGGAATGCCAGCGATTGCACACAGCGAACCCCCGAGCCAACGTGCTCATTACGGGAACGGCCTCAGGGGGAAAGCAGTCCATGATGATCCGGTAGTCAGCATACCTCGGCTCCCTTCCGGTCAACACTTTATAGTTGTTGATGTAATCTAGGACGAAGCCGTTCATCGGGGCCTCGCTGGGAAGCTTGTCCGGTCGATTGTATGGTGGCTTCATCCGAGGTGCTTCGAGCCTAGCGTTCTCAGCTGGGAAAACAGTCCCGAACAGTTGGGTGTTAACATGGGGATATTCCTCACCTGGATCAGGGTTTGGGGCATCCATCGTATAGCCTGGTTGCACATTGACGTGTTCCCATTGGGCACAATCGGCTTCAGGCGGAATAGGATTGGAAAGGTTCTTCCCTGCTACGCCCTCGAAGTGCTGGCCGGCAGGAACCACCTCCGGCTCGTAAAGATATCCAAGGAGACTGTCGAATGAGCGGTTCTCCTCCATCAGAACGACGAAGTGATCGATGTTGTCGAAGGACATGTGCAACTCCTTCGCTGGCTAAAGCTCGTTATCCATCGTGCCAATGTAGCTGCGATGGTTCCCGATCGTCATTGTACAAGCCCTTTCATAGGCCAAATCGAGTTCGCACTATATTCTTTAAGTCGAGAAGAAAGTGCTATTTTATGTTGCAGTTTTGCTTGTAAAACGCTAGCTAAGAAGGGCTGCTGTACCAGTCCGAGGTTTCGGAGGCCGCTGGAAGTAGGCTCTACAGCATGTTGCACTGATATTGACCCAGTAAGTAGTTTGCTCTCTTGGGAATGCAGTGCTTGGTGGAGTTTACTATCTTCCTCTCGCCTGGACCTACTAAGAC
>JAFAPF010000168.1 GCA_019247245.1 Rubrobacter sp.
CTTGCGAAACACGTAGTGTTGGCGCTTTCTCCACACTCTTTCGCTCGCCCCCTGTCCAGTTCCTTCCTTCCATATTGAGTAGGAAGAAGTTGTACGTACTACATAGAATACTATATAGAAGAGTGTATAAGATATTAACGACAATATGTTGTGGATACTATGATCGAGATCACACATACACATGTAGCTTGATCGTACTTTCACGGCCATAGGGATGCATGCGGTGCGCTACGCAAGGAGTGGTCGGTAATAACAGAGAGAGGGGGGAGAGGAAGTGGATGCAAAGAGGCCGAAGACCTCGCGGAGAGGGAGGGCTTGGACGTGGCGTCATCCGTGTAGATAGCTCGCGCATCTCCGGCAATTTTCTCCCGGATGAAGCCCTGTAAGGTTTCTAGGTCTCTCCCGCTGACCACCTGAAGTCTTATTGCTCCCCCGCGCTCAAAAGCTCCGACTACCACCGTTTTGTTGTCCTTGTAGCCACATTCCACGACCACCACACGACGAGCAGCACTAGTATTGCCTGCCCAGCCCCAGCCCACGTCAGGTGCTTGAGTAGCAAGTGTGAGACCTGCGTGATTGCTAACATTAGATCGTAGAAGAGCTCCAGGGTTGTCGCCCGTTGCTCCTCGCTGCTGTTCCTTCGACGTTGAAAATGGCTCATGCTCTCCACAGTTTAGCCTGGAACATTGTCCGCCCCATAAGTGTTGTCACGGTGGCATGATCTCGGGAAGGGTAACTGAGCTTGCGTCCTATCGAGCAGATTACAAAGCAAGAACTCTCAGTTTCCGCTAGTTAATAATCGTCGGAAACTCAGTTGCCGAGAGGACCTCGTCCAGGCAGCCGATGAATAGGGGGCTGGAGCCAAAGCTTCAGAGTTCGGCTCTTGCCTAATTCTCGGGAACCGGGCTCCCGGTGTAGGGCAGTATCGGAAATTGCTGCTTCTAAGGGCTCTTCTTGGCGGTTCACCTTTTTATAGGTGTACGCTCGTACCTCATGCATACTGGCTTGGGACGTCCGCTGAGAGTCAGGGTGAGCACGATCCCCCCCACCCACAGGCCCGCCCCGAGCAGTGCAGCAGTGTGTAGTCCCTCAAGGAAGGACCCGACGGCGTTCGGCGTTCCGGCTAGCGCTCCGAACAGGGCGACGCCTATCGCGCCGGCGGCCTGACGAGCAGTGTTGTTCGCTCCGGAAGCGAGTCCAGACCGCGAGGCAGGCAACGAGCCCATCGCTGCAGCGACCACCGCCGGGGTGAGCAGCCCCAAGCACGCGCCGATGCACACCATGGGGGGAAATAGCTGTAGAAGATACCCGGAGTCCGCTTCTAGGCGCCTCAGCAGGACCATCCCGAGTATCCCTAGTGCCAGCCCAGCAGTCATGGGCAAGCGCGGCCCAAAGCGCGCCGCGAGGCGGCCCGAGATCGGAGAGAGCATGCTGAGTGGTACGAACATCGGCACCGTCTCGGCACCGGCGACGAGCGCCGAGTGCCCCTGCACGACTTGAAGATAGAGGGTCAGCAAAAAGATCGTGCCCAGAGCTACGAGGTTCATCAGCCCGGCCACGGCGTTGGCTCCGGTGAATTCCCAAGTGCGGAAAAACTCCAGCGGCAGCATCGGGGATTGACTACGACTCTCGACTAAGATGAAGGCGACGAACGCGATTACGGCACAGGCCGACGCAGCTAGCACTGGCGCTGAGATCCAGCCTACACTGCCACCTTCGATGAAGGCAAACGTGAGGGTGGCAAGCAGGACGGTGGCTAGTCCCAAGCCCAGGCTATCGAGCTTTTGACTCGATGCTCGGTTGTTCTCTTGCACCGCCAGCACGCTGGCTACAATCGCCAGGCCGACTATCGGCAAATTGACAATAAACACGCTGCGCCAGCCGACGGTTTCGACGAGCAGGCCGCCAAGCAGCGGTCCCGCCGGAAGGGCCAGACTCCCGACTGCCGCCCAGATGCTGATTGCCCAGCCTTGCGCGGCGCGTTCCTTCCCGTAGGTACCCGTGATGATCGCGAGTGTGCCCGGTAGAAGCACTGCTGCGCCCATTCCCTGTGCAATCCGGGCCCCGATCAACGCGTCCGACGTAGGTGCGAGTCCGCAGGCAAATGAGGCGAGACCAAAGACGGACAAACCCGTAAGCACGACCCGCTTGTGGCCATACAGATCACCAAAGGTTCCGCCCGTCAGCAGTATGCTGGCTAGCGCCACCGCGTAGCCGTCTACTATCCATTGCAGCTCACTAACCTCCGCCCCGAGAGCGACACGGATGCTGGGGAGCGTAACATTGATAATAGTCACGTCGAGCAGCACAAGAAAATACCCGACGGTCATGATGAGGAGCACTAGGTTCCTCCTAAGGGGACCCTGAGGAGACTCGGTATTTTCAGTGGTGGCGCGGTCGTTTCCCACGACTGGAATAGCTCCCTTCACTTTATCCTCGTTTAGGTATGGGCTATATGCCTAGTGATCGTAACCGCCAAATATTTCGATGGACATCGAAGCGAGCTCGTTTCGACATTCGTCGAAACGAGCCAGATGTACAATCACTCACGAAGGTAACCGGCCGGGAAAGAGTAAATCGCAAAGTGCAAACAACAGGAGCCAACGTAAACCACCGCGGCGACACGAATATCGCAGCGGTAGCTTCGCTGATGGCGGATGAGACCCGGGCGAGCA
>JAFAPF010000269.1 GCA_019247245.1 Rubrobacter sp.
AAGAGTCCGACGGTGCCATACGTCTCGAACCAAGCCGATCCGAGGTCGACGATCTGAGGGCTCTCGGGGGCGAGAACCCGGATCATCTGAGAAAAACCGACCGTTCCGGCCTCGCGCGCGAGCGCACCAAGGTGCACGAGCAACTCCGGTTCGGCCCCTACCGAGAAACCTACTCGCAGCGCGTTCGCCAGAGAGAAGCTCTCGACCAGCTCGCGGGAACCTGGACTACCGGTGCCGGCCAGCCAGACGGCGGCTCTGATGGGATCCCCGGTGAAGGGTGCGAAGCCCAAAGCCGCCAGAGCTATGATGAAGGGATTCGCGAGGGGAGCCGCGACGGTTGCCGGCAGGTCGAGCCGCAGCGCAGCTACCAGCGCGCCGGCAAGCTCTGCGGGATCGGTGGCGCTTATGAGCAGGGCGTCGAGATCCTCGCCGGAGCAGGAGATCTGGGTCCAGTCGGCGACCCATTCTCTGCGGAGCGCCACGCCCGTCGGGCGTATTACGGGCAAGCCCAGCGGCACCGGCTCCCCGCCTGCTTCCCGAACGAGGTGGGGATATGCCGACGCCTCAGGAGTCAGGACGCCGACGCGCGGCATGGGCCCTTTAGCCGTTCAGCCTCTCCAAGAGGAACTGGCGCACCCGGCCACCGTCAGCGTTGCCGCGGGTCGCCTTCATCACCTGGCCCACCAGGAAGCCTATAACCTTTTTGTCCCCAGCCCGGACCCTCTCGGCTTCGTTCGGGTTAGCGGCTACGACTTCGTCGACCATCCTGGAGAGCTCGTCGCCACCCATCGAGGCGAGGCCCTCACGCTCGACGATCGTGGCGGGGAAGTCTCCGGTCTCGAAGACGATGTTCAGCACATCCTTCGCAGCGGAGCGAGAGACAGTTCCTCTCTTGAGAAGATTGATCAGTTCGATCAGGTGTCCCGGCTCGACCTTCGACTCGGAGATGCTCACCCCCGCCTCGTTGAGGCGGGCGCGGAGCTCGCCCGAGACCCAGTTGGCAGCTTGCTTGGGATCCGCCCTCTCGGAGACCTTCTCATAGAACGTCGCGAGTTCCGTGTTCGCGGTCAGAACCCCGGCGTCGTATTCTGAGAGCCCATACTGCTCGACGAAGCGTGTCATGCGCTGCTCGGGCAGTTCGGGCAAGCGAGTCCTTATTTTATGGATCCAACCTTCGGTGAGTTCTAAAGGCAGAAGGTCAGGCTCAGGGAAGTAGCGGTAGTCGTGAGCGTACTCCTTACTCCTAAGCTCGTGTACCTCATCGGTTGTGGGATCGTAGTGGATCGTCGCCTGCTCGACGGAGCCACCGGCCTCCAAGGTGTTCCGCTGGCGCTCGAGCTCGCGTGCGAGGCCGCGCTCTATGAAGCGGAAGGAGTTCATATTCTTGAGCTCGGTCTTCGTGCCGAATGCGCCGTCGGGTTTCCGGATGCTCACGTTGGCATCGCAGCGGAGCTGGCCTTTCTCCATATCTACCTCTGAAACCCCTATAGACTGCAGGATGGCCTTCAGATGGTTAGCAGTAGCCCGCGCAGCCTCAGGTGAGGGGACGTCAGGCTCGGTTACAATCTCGATCAGAGGTGTTCCGCCACGGTTGAAGTCTATGAGCGAGCCGATCGAGCCGTGCATCCGGCCTGAGGTGCCAACGTGCACGTTCTTGGCAGCATCTTCTTCGAGGTGCAAGCGCGTGATGCCTATCCTAATGGGGCCTTCGGTGGTCGGTACGTCGAGATACCCGCTGGTGCAGATGGGGGCGTCGTACTGGGAAATCTGATACCCCTTCGGCAGATCCGGATAGAAGTAGTTCTTTCGTGCGAACACCGCCCTGGGCGCTACCTCGCAGTTTAGAGCTAGCCCTGCCATCACCCCAAGCTCGACGGCTTTCTCGTTGAGGACTGGCAAGGCGCCAGGGTGCCCGAGACAGACCGGGCAGGTATGGGTGTTGGGCTCTTCGCCGTAGGTAACCCGGCAGGAACAGAATATCTTCGTCTGGGTGGCGAGATGAACATGGAACTCGAGCCCGATGACCGCCTGGTAAGTCTTCTTCTCCTGTATCTGCAAGTGATAAGTCCTCGCGCTTCGCTTGCTACTCCTTATGGCCATTCTAGCATTGGTGACGGATGCTAGAATCGGTTGCGAATCCTACGAGCGGGTGCAAAGGAGGGCTTATCTCCGCGGACGGTAGCTCAAACGGACACGCGCACCTCGTGGTCTTGCAGGGCCGGGGCTCGGAGATTTCTACGTCCTAGAAGGAGAGAACTTAGTCCTAGGGAGCAACCCAATCCAGGCGGATGTCGTAGTGCGGGACATAGAGGTCGCGCCTAAGCACGCCAGCATCCGCCGGGAGACGGGCGCCTACGTCGTGCAGAACTTGAGCACCAGTGGAGGGCTCGTGGTGAACGGCGAGGCTCTGGGGAATTCGGAGCATCGTCGACTACGCAACGGCGACCGCATCTTCGTTGGCGATTCCGTGCTCGAGTTCTTGCAAGACGATCCCGTGAAGGCACAGTTCCACGGGGCCTTGGATCATCTAATCAACTGCGACTACCTCACCGGCCTACTCGCCAAAAAGCGCTTCGACGAGGAACTCCAGCACCGTCTGAGGATGGCGGTGGCGGAGGGCCAACCTTTTAGCGTTCTCATGGCCGACATAGACAACCTCAAGAAGATCAACGACGAGTATGGCCACCTTCTAGGTGAGGCAATTGTCGGCGAAATTGGTCGGATTATCGGCGAGCTGCACTCGGAGGGTGATCGTCGAGCAACCCGCTTCGGCGGCGACGAGTACCAGAGCATACTACCTGGTCTCAGCCAAGAGGAGACTCTCGCGGTGGCTGAGGAGATACGACGCCGGGTCGAGGATTACGCCTTCGAGTACGAGGGCATCCCCGTCAACCCGACCCTTTCGATAGGCCTCGCTAGCTGTCCCGAAGACGGCGTCACACGCAACGACCTCACGCCGCGGACGAAGCCCTATACAGAGCAAGCGCGCGGGCGGCAATACCGTGAGCGAATGAACAGTTCTCAGCCATCAGCCCCTAGCTGATGGCTGAACGTTACATCAAGGCTTCAGGGCGAAATCGAAATCTGCAACCTCTTCGACAGCGCGGGCGGTACGCAGGAGGGTGGGCTCGGTGAAGTGGTCGCTCATGAGCTGGACGCCAACCGGGAGACCCTCAGAGAGGCCGCCGGGAACGCTTATGGCAGGAATACCGGCTAAATTGACAGGGATAGAGCAGATGTCCGAGAGGTACATCGCGAGCGGGTCGTTTACCTTAGCCCCGATCTTGAAGGCGACCGTGGGCGAGGTCGGAGAGACGAGGACATCATAGTGGGAGAAGGCTTCTCGGAAGTCTTCGATTATTTTGGTGCGGACCTTCTGGGCCTGGGCGTAGTAGGCATCGTAGTAGCCGCTGGATAGGGCGTAAGTGCCGAGCATTATGCGACGCTTGGCCTCGTCTCCGAATCCCTCCTCGCGCGTCCGGCGATACATCTCGTGCACGCCGTCGGCCGGTACCCTCAAGCCGTAGCGTACCCCATCGAAACGGGCCAGATTCGAAGACACCTCGGCTGGGGCGATAATGTAGTAGGCGGGTAGGGCGTATCGCGAGTGCGACAGGCTGGCCTCCCCCACCTCGGCCCCCGCCTCTTCGAGACCCTGCACGACCTTCTCGACAGCCTCGCGTACGGGAGCGTCTATACGTTCGTCCATAAGCTCCTTCACCACCCCGATCCGGAAACCCTCGA
>JAFAPF010000370.1 GCA_019247245.1 Rubrobacter sp.
GTCAACCGGCCTCTCGACCTCTAGCCGGAGAAGGTCCCAGCACTCAACCCGAACGCGTGGCTCCCCCGCGAACCGACGGGCAGCGGCCTCTACCATAGCCTTCGAGCCGTCTACGGCCAGTACAGCCCCCTCAGGTATGTGTCGCAGGAGAAGCTCCGTTACCTTGCCGGTCCCACAGCCCGCGTCTATGGCAACCTCGTCCCCCCTCAAGGACCGACGTTCCAGGAAGAGCTCCAGAAGGTTCGCGCCCCAACCGGTTTGCGGTGCGGATAGCGCCTCATACGCGGCGGCATCCCATTCGAGCGTCAAGCCTCCCTACCTCTTCTTGCTTTGTCTCATATAGTGAGATAAAGTAATCATTATATGGATAGTGTAGACGACATCTTCTCCGGGAGCAAGGGTCGTGTGTTGCCGAGCGGGGTCGGAGTCTTGGATAAGGTGGTGCTGATCCTGACGTTTCTCTCTACGGAAGGTCCGGAGACCCTTTCGGGGGTAGTTGAGGGGACGGGGTTGTCGCGGCCGACGGCGTACCGGCTGCTCTCTGCGCTAGAAGCTCACCATCTGGTGGCACGTGAGGCGGGACGTTACGCGCTAGGGATGCGGTTGTTCGGTTGGGGGAGCAAGGCAGCGGGGATGCGGCTCGTCGAGAGGGCGCAGCCGAGGCTGGAGAAGCTGCGGGACGCCACGGGCGAGAGCACCCAGTTATACGTTAGGGAGGGTGATGCCCGGATCTGTGTGGCGTCGGTCGAGCGGGCGACAGGGCTTAGGGACACGGTGCCAGTAGGAGCGATCTTGCCACTAAATCTTGGTTCGGCGGGAAAGGTCTTGCTCGCGTGGGCAGAGGATCGAGAGCGCGGTGCGGCGGTCGATGAACCTGCTCTGGACGACATCCGGCGGCGGGGATGGGCGGAGAGCGTGGCCGAGCGGGAGGAGGGTGTGGCGAGCGTGAGCGCCCCGGTCTTCGACCAAGCCGGACGCGTGAACGCGGCGGTGAGCGTGAGCGGGCCGATCGCGCGTCTCGGGTATCATCCCGGTAACCATTTGGCCGAGCCCGTGGTAGCAGCAGCAAGGGAGATCGAAGGGTACCCGGCTTCTAGGCAACTCGGCCGTCCGTTAGAATAGAGCCATGCAAGGCAAACAGCGAGTATTCAGCGGCGTACAGCCGAGTGGCAATCTGCACCTCGGCAACTATCTGGGGGCGCTCAAGAACTGGGTCTCCATCCAGGACCTCTACGAGAACTACTTCTGCATCGTAGATTTACACGCCATCACCCTGCCGCAGGACCCGAAGGTGTTGAGGCAGAAGATCAGGGAGGTCGCGGCGGTGTATCTCGCGGTCGGGTTGGACCCAGGGAAGTCGGTGATCTTTCGCCAGAGCCGGGTCTCGGGACATGCAGAGCTCGCCTGGCTCCTCAACTGCGTGGCGAAGGTCGGCGAGCTCTCGCGCATGACGCAGTTCAAGGACAAGGCCCAGAAGGGAGGCGCCGAGGCGGCCAGCGTTGGTCTATACGATTATCCGGTCCTCATGGCCGCCGACATCCTGCTCTACAACGCGCACCTGGTACCGGTTGGCGAAGACCAGCGCCAGCACCTGGAGCTTACGCGCACGCTGGCAAGGCGTTTCAACGGCCTCTACGGAGAGACCTTTATCGTGCCGGAGCCCATGATCCTGGAGGTTGGCGCTCGCGTTATGGCGCTCGACGAGCCGACAAACAAGATGAGTAAGAGCTCGCCCACCCCTGCGGGCTACATCGCGCTCCTCGACGGGCCGGACGTGGTACGGCGCAAGATCCGTCGTGCCAAGACCGACTCGGGGACGGAGGTCATAGCCTCCCCTGACAAGCCCGCCATCACCAACCTGTTAGGCATCTACGCTGCTACGGTAGGACGTCTTGTTCCGGAGATCGAAGCCGAATACGAAGGCAAAGGGTACGGCGCCTTCAAGAAGGATCTCGCCGAGATCGTAGTCGAGGGCCTCTCCCCAGTCCGCGAGAAGGCGTATGCGCTTTTGAACAACCCGCGAGAGCTGGACGAGATACTCGAGGCAGGCGCCCAGAGGGCGCGCGAGGTAGCACGTCCCATCTTGCACAGCGCATGGACGAAGATGGGGTTAGATTAGTGGAGGAGATCAAAGCGAAGATACTCAAGGTCTTGAACGCGATACCTAACGGTGTCCTCTACTCCACTACCGACTGGCACCGGCTCCTGGGCGACGATAAGCGCGAGATCCGGGCTACTTTGGATCAGCTTGAGGACGAAGGGAAGATAGAGATCGTAAGGAGCGGCCGCCCGGACGAACCGCTCTACAAGCTCAGCTAACGTGCGCCAACTCACCGCCACGCTCGAGCGTATAGACCGTAAGGGCTACGGTGCCTACAAAGACCTGCAAGGCTCCTACGATCTTGAAGAGTTCACGCTGTTTGTAGACAGGGTTCAACGGGACCCGTTTGCCCCACCTTCTCTCGTGAGGGTCCGCACCCGCGATAACTACTTCGACCCTACGCTTTTCGGCAACCCCGTACGTAGGGTGGCCTTCGAGGACTTCCTGACACGGTCGGTAGAGAGGGTGCTGCGGCGTGCCGTCAAGGGAAACCGGGGCTCGGGCGGGAGCGGGAGGATAGAGATACAGCACACCTCGCAGGTTGTTCTCCCGCGCACGTCGATGATCGTGAAGCCGGGGTTCGTGGAGGCTCGCATGGCGGTCGGGCTTCCGGCCCGAGGACGGACGGTAGACGGGCGGGCAGCGCGGGCGATGCTCCTCGAGGAGCTGCCACGGGTTGTCCGGGATGCGCTTACGCCAGCGGGGGTAGATAGAGGAGCGGCGCACGCGCACGTCGAAACTGTCGAGGACGCGAACCATCTGCGGCGGCAGCTCCCAGAGCTGGGACTCGTGGCGTTCGTGGCCGATGAAGCGGTCCTGCCGCGGGAGAGCGGGGCAAGCGATAGGCCACTGCGCGAGGGTGCTGTCCCGTTCAAGAGCCCTGAAGAGTACTGCTTGGCCGTGGAGCTACCGAACCGGGGCTCAGTCCAGGGGATGGGCATACCGGAGGGAGTCACACTGGTGGCCGGGGGTGGGTTTCACGGCAAATCCACGGTGCTCTCGGCGCTCTCTTGGGGGGTCTACAACCACGTCCCGGGGGACGGACGGGAACTCGTAGTGACGCGGGCGGACGCGGTGAAGATAAGGGCTGAGGATGGGCGGAGCGTAGCGGGAGTGGACATATCCGCTATGATCGGGGACCTTCCCGGTGGACGCTCCACGAAGAACTTCTCGACGCCGAACGCTTCGGGCTCGACCTCGCAGGCGACGAACATCGCGGAGGCGTTGGAGATAGGCACCTCTTTACTGCTGGTGGACGAGGATACGAGCGCCACGAACTTCATGATTCGGGACGAGAGGATGCGCGAGCTCGTCCGGAAAGAGCCCATTTCCCCGTTCATAGACCTTGTGCGGCCCCTGCGCGACTCCTTGGGCGCGTCAACGGTCGTGGTCGTCGGTGGTGTCGGCGATTATCTAGACGTGGCAGACCGCGTGATCCTGATGGAGAACTACGAACCTCACGACGCCACGGAGCGCGCCCACGAGGTACGCAAGGAGTTCCCAGCCAGACTCCTCCCTGGCACCGGGGAAATACGGCTACCGAGAGGCCGGCGGGTCCAAGCATCCTCTATAGACCTCCGGCGCGGCAAGCGCGAGACGGCGCGGGGCAA
>JAFAPF010000374.1 GCA_019247245.1 Rubrobacter sp.
CGAGGAGGCGCCCTTCTCTACCGAGGAGTGTGTCTCCAAGGATAAGACGTACTCGGCACCATTATTCGTGCGGGTGCGTTTCATCGTCAAGGAGACCGGTGAGCTTCGGGAGCAAGACGTCTTCATGGGCGACTTCCCTCTTATGACCGACTCGGGAACCTTCATCATCAACGGAACTGAGCGAGTTGTAGTCACTCAGCTTGTGCGCTCGCCGGGGGCGTACGTCATGGAGCCAAAGGACATGACCAAGCAGGTCTTGACGGCGAGCCTGATGCCGGCTCGCGGATCCTGGCTCGAGTTCGAGGTTGAAACCAAGGGATACATCTCAGTCCGTATAGACCGCAAGCGTAAGCTACCGGTCACCGTATTGTTGAAGGCACTCGACATGGGCGGTCCAGAGGAGCTCTTGAGGCGCTTTGAGAACTCGTGGCTTATGCGTAACACGCTGGAGAGGGATGACACTGCCTCCAGGGAGGACGCGCTCTTGGAGGTCTTCCGGCGGCAACGACCGGGAGAGCCAGTGAATTTAGAGAACGCACAGAATCTCGTGGACGGGCTCTTCTTCGACCCGAAACGTTACGACCTTTCGGAGGTTGGACGATACAAGGTCAACAAAAAGCTTAAGCTGAATGTGCTTGGTGACGTATATACGTTAACTATGGAAGACATCGAGGGGCTCTTGAAGCGGCTTATAGGAATCGCTGAAGGTCTCGCTGACGAGGACAAGGAGTTCGGCCGGATCAACTATGAGCGGGTGCGGCACAAGTTGGACGAATATGAGCATTTCGGCAACCGTAGGTTGAGGACTGTCGGAGAGCTGGTGCAAGAGGCATTTCGGATCGGAATGTACCGCATGGAGCGGGTCGTAAGGGAGCGGATGACGACCCAAGACGTGGACACTATCACTCCACAGAGCGTCGTGAACACCAAGCCGGTCGCATCAGCGATCAAGGAATTCTTCGGCTCTTCGCAGCTCTCACAGTTTATGGACCAGACGAATACTTTAAGCGGTCTCTCACACAGGCGACGCTTGAGTGCGATGGGGGCAGGGGGTTTGAGTAGAGAGAGAGCCCCTATAGAGGTACGTGACGTGCATCCGACGCACTATGGGCGGATGTGTCCAATCGAGACACCCGAGGGTCCAAATATTGGGCTTATTGGACAGCTCTCGACGTTCGCGGCGGTCGACGAGTACGGTTTCGTGCAGACGCCGTACCGTAAGGTCGTAGACGGCGCCGTATCCCACGAAATTGAGTACCTCTCTGCTGACGAGGAAGAGGAGTTCACCATCGCTCAGGCCAACACGCCGGTGGAGGAAGGGACGGGGAGAATCCTCGGCACCGAGCCTGTTCTGGCCCGACGTCGGGGCGGCGATGTTGCGAGCGTCTCTCCCCGCGAGGTTGATTATATGGATGTGGCACCCTTGCAGACGGTCTCTGTCGCCACGGCGCTCATTCCCTTTCTCGAACACGATGACGCGAACCGTGCGCTCATGGGTGCGAACATGCAGCGACAGGCTGTGCCGCTCTTGCGTAGTGAGGCCCCATATGTCGGCACAGGGATGGAGTTCCGGGCGGCCACGGACACTGGAGATGTCTTGATCGCGTGTGGCTCCGGGACCGTAGAGCGTGTTGTAGCGGAGAAGATCACGATCCGTCGAGAGGACGAGCATGTAGACGAGTATCGTCTGCGAAAGTTCGCACGGTCAAACCAAGGCACCTGCGTCAACCAACGGCCTCTAGTTAAAGAAGGCGAGGAGATCGAAGCTGGGACGATTTTGGCCGATGGATCCTCGACCGAGCAGGGCGAGCTGGCGTTGGGGAAGAATTTGCTCGTTGCGTTTATGCCATGGGAGGGCTTCAACTTCGAGGATGCCATTATCATCTCCGAACGCTTGGTTAAGGATGACATCTTGACCTCGATCCACATCGAGGAGTACGAGGTTCAGGCCCGAGACACTAAGCTTGGTCCTGAGGAGATCACCCGTGACATTCCCAATGCTTCCGACGACGTCTTGATGAACCTAGACGCTGACGGCATCATCCGTATTGGGGCGGAGGTCAATTCGGGAGACGTGCTGGTGGGTAAGGTTACGCCCAAGGGAGAGTCCGAGCCAACTCCAGAGGAAAAGCTTCTGCGTGCGATTTTTGGCGAGAAGGCACGAGAGGTTAAGGATTCTTCGCTGAAGGTTCCGCATGGCGAGGGCGGCGTTGTAATAGACGTCAAGCGCTTCAGCCGAGACTCAGGCGATGAGTTGCAGCCGGGCGTGAACGAGATGGTGCGAGTCTTCGTGGCGAAGAAGCGCAAGATCGCCGAGGGCGACAAACTTGCCGGCAGGCATGGCAACAAGGGTGTCATCTCCAAAATCGTGCCCGAGGAGGACATGCCGTTCATGGAAGATGGGACTCCAGTAGATGTCATCTTGAGTCCTTTGGGCGTACCGAGCCGAATGAATATCGGGCAGATCCTTGAGACCCACTTAGGATGGTCTGCAAGCCGCGGCTTGGGCGAGGAGGACTGTGGGCAACCGGTCTTCGTCTCGACCCCTGTATTCTCGGGCGCCGAGATCGAAGACGTCAATAAGGCTATCGAGGCAGTGCGACAGGATGATAGTATAGGCATGGGCTCCGGTGGCAAGGTCGCACTCTATGACGGTCGAACCGGCGAACCGTTCGACGGCAAAATCACTGTGGGCTATATGTACATAATGAAGCTCTTACATCTGGTGGACGATAAGATTCACGCTCGCTCGACGGGTCCGTACTCGCTCGTGACACAACAGCCTTTAGGCGGTAAAGCCCAATTCGGCGGGCAGCGCTTCGGTGAAATGGAGGTGTGGGCGCTTGAGGCATATGGTGCTGCGCACACCTTACAGGAGCTGTTGACTATAAAGAGCGATGATAGAGTCGGTAGGGTCAAGAGCTATGAGGCGATTGTAAAGGGAGAGAACATACCTGAGCCTGGTGTGCCAGCAAGCTTCAAGGTCTTACTCAAGGAGATGCAGTCCTTAGGACTCTCAGTCAAGCCGGTTTATAACGCGGAGGCGGCGGCTGAGGATCAGGACAGGCGCGACTGGGACGAGGCGGCCCGAGCCTTGGGGATCAACCTCAGCCGCGAGGAGCCAACCGGTATCTTGGACGACAGGCCTGATACCTTTGCGAGCTAGGACGCGTTCTTTGCGAGAACGGGAAGAGAGGATACTTAAAGCGTGCAGGGTTTAGAGCGCGACATAGACATCAATAAGCTGGAGAAGATTTCTATCGGTCTCGTCTCGGCTGAGGAGATCCGAGAGTGGTCTCGTGGCGAGGTCACTAAGCCTGAAACCATCAACTATCGTACGTTAAGACCTGAGAAGGATGGCCTTTTCTGCGAGCGTATCTTCGGTCCTTCTAAGGACTGGGAGTGCTACTGCGGCAAGTACAAGAGAATCCGCTTCAAAGGCATAATCTGCGAGCGATGCGGTGTCGAGGTTACGCGTGCCCGGGTACGGCGGGATCGCATGGGCCACATAGAGCTTGCCGCCCCAATCGCACACGTGTGGTTCGTCAAGGGTGTGCCGAGCCGAATGGGTTACCTTTTAGACATCAGTCCGAAAGACCTCGACCGGGTGCTGTATTTTGCCACTTCCATCGTTACCTGGGTAGACCGGGAGGGGCGGGCAAACGACATGGACATTTTACGCAACCGTGTTGAGGAAGAAATCTACCAACTCGAGAGTGAGCGAGATGAAGAGATTATCCAGACCCAGGCGCTGCGTACCAAGCGGGAAAGTGTCATAAGGGGTGAGAGTTCCGCAGATGAGCTAACCGAGGAGTACGCGAACATTCCCGAAGAGGACCAGGATACGGCTGTAGCCAAGGTCCATAGGGAAGCCGAGGAGACCATCGCGGATATTCAGCGCTCTGTGAACGAGCAGACGGGCTTTATTCGACGTGCGTGGGAGGAGTTCCAAACCCTTGAACCACTCCAGATCGTAGATGACGAGGAACTTTTTAGGGAGATGAAGGACCGCTTCGGGGACGAATATGGATACGGTGTGTACTTCCGTGGCGGTATGGGAGCCGAAGCTATTCACGACCTAATACGACAGGTCGACCTTCAAGGTGAAGCACAGAACCTGCGTGACGTGATCGCCGAGTCCAGAGGCCAGAAGCGCCAAAAGGCCATAAAGCGCCTTAAGGTCGTAGACGCGTTTCGCACGAGTGGTAACAAGCCCGAGTGGATGATAATGGATGCCATCCCCGTGCTTCCACCAGATCTTAGGCCTATGGTCCAACTCGATGGTGGCCGCTTCGCTACGAGCGATCTCAATGACCTATACCGACGTGTTATCAACAGGAACAACCGCCTCCGGCGCCTTTTGGACCTAGGTGCCCCGGATGTGATCGTGAACAACGAGAAGCGAATGCTCCAGGAGGCGGTGGACGCTCTGTTCGATAACGGACGGCGTGGACGGGCCGTAACGGGCGCCGGAAACCGGGCACTAAAGAGCCTCTCTGACATGCTCAAGGGCAAGCAGGGCCGGTTCCGGCAGAACCTACTCGGTAAACGTGTCGACTACTCGGGTCGTTCGGTGATCGTGGTCGGACCAGGTCTCAAAATGCATCAGTGTGGTTTGCCACGTCTTATGGCGGTCGAACTCTTCAAGCCGTTTGTCATGAAGGTTCTGGTAGATAGAGCTTTGGCCCCGAACATCCGGAGCGCCAAGCAGATGGTCGAGCGTTTACGACCTGAAGTGTGGGATGTACTAGAGGACGTAATCAAAGAGCACCCTGTGCTTCTAAACCGGGCGCCAACCCTACATCGCCTCGGCATTCAAGCGTTCGAACCGGTCCTGGTTGAGGGGAAGGCGGTACAGGTTCACCCTCTGGTGTGCGCGGCGTTCAACGCAGACTTCGATGGGGACCAGATGGCAGTACACGTGCCATTGAGCCCCGAGGCTCAAGCCGAGGCGCGTGTCCTGATGCTCTCAACACAAAACATTCTCTTGCCGGCAAACGGGTTTCCGATCGCGGTTCCTTCGCAGGACATGGTTCTGGGACTCTATTACATAACTTATGCGGATGATAACTTCGAGGAGCAAGAGCCGAAAGCATTTCTCTCCTCCTATGGGGAGGCAGAGGCAGCGTATAAGGAGGGCACGCTCAAGATCCACGATAAGATCATCTTGCGGAGAATGGGGTCACCCGATGGTCGGGTAGAGACCACTTTGGGCAGGGCGCTCTTTAACGAGAACGTCGAGGGAACCTTAAGGGATTACCTCGGTGATGCATACGACCCTGCGGAGTACACCTACGTCAACCATGAGTTGAAGAAGAGCGAGATTAAGGAACTTGTCGCTGAGTATGTAGGGTGCTATTCGACGGAACTAGTGAGCCAGCTTTTAGACACTCTAAAGGGTGTCGGATTTCACACGGCCACGCGCGCCGGTATCTCCATCGGCAAGAACGATATCGTAGTGCCGGAGCAGAAGGTCGAGATATTGGAGAAGTACGATAAGCTCGTTAAAGAGGTCGAGGATCAGTGGGAAGGGGGTTTCATTTCAGACGAGGAGCGCTTGGAGAGAGCTATCGCCTTGTGGACCCAGGCCAAGAACGAGGTCGAGGCCGCTATGAAGGCCAACCTCTACAAGCTCAACCCCATCTATATGATGGCGAACTCTGGTGCAAGAGGTAACTACTCCCAGATTACCCAGCTCGCCGGCATGCGTGGTCTAATGACCAATACAAAGGGTGAGATCATTGATGAGCCAGTGAAAAGCAACTTTATGGAAGGCCTCTCGGTTCTCGAGTATTTCACTTCGACCCACGGCGCCCGTAAGGGCCAAGCCGATACGGCTTTGAGGACGGCCGACTCCGGCTATCTTACACGTAGACTCGTGGACGTAGCCCAGGATGTCGTGATCCACGATGTCGAGTGCGGCACCGAGGGCTACGTCGAGCTCCCTTTGTATCTCGGTGATGGCCGGAATGACGTTAATGACTCCGTTGCGGCTCGCTACTTAGCCCGCGACCTTATTAATCCTGAGACCGGCGACGTCATAGCCGAGGCTGCCACAGATATTACGCCGATCTTGGTCCAGAGGTGGCGCGAGAAGCTGCCGCGGGAGACCCTCGTCCCGGTTCGTACGCCTTCTAAGTGCGAGAGTCCACAAGGAGTGTGCCAGAGATGCTATGGCCGGTCGCTCTCGACCTACCGCCCCGTGGACATCGGAGAAGCCGTCGGCATCATCGCGGCTCAATCTATCGGCGAGCCGGGTACACAGCTCACTATGCGCACGTTCCACACCGGTGGTATCGCTGGCGAGGATATCACTGCTGGTCTGCCGAGGGTCGTCGAACTCTTCGAGGCAAGGCATCCGAAAGCTGAGGCCGTGCTTGCCGAAATAGATAGCTTTGTAACGCTTGAGGAGACCGATAGCGACCGCCTCATAAAGGTTGTCCTAACCTCGCACGACGGCTCGGAGAGCCGAGGATACAAAGTCGAGCGTCAGCTATTGAGGCCCGAGTTCGTTGAGGGAGCCGAGGTCCGGGCGAATACTCCTATCACGGAGGGCTCGATATACCCACACGCGATCCTGGAGAATGACCTGCGTTACGGACGAGACACGACTGCGACTGAACGTTATCTGGTCGAAGAAGTACAAAAGGTCTACCGTGCGCAGGGCGTGGACATACATGACAAGCATATCGAGGTCATAGTCCGCCAGATGCTTCGCAAGGTCGTTGTGGATGATCCTGGCGATACTAGCCTCTTGCCCGAGCAAATCGCTGATCGGTTCACGGTGCAGACCGAGAATGAGCGGGCGGAGAAGGAAGGGAGTCAACCAGCAGCCTATCACACAGTGCTTATGGGGATCACCAAGGCATCGCTCGCCACAGACAGCTTCCTTTCGGCAGCTTCGTTTCAGGAAACTGCCCGCGTCCTCACGGACGCAGCCATCGAGGGCAAGGTAGATAACCTCACTGGGCTTAAGGAGAATGTGATCATTGGGAAGCTTATTCCGGCGGCCACGGGCATGCCGCGGTATCGGCAGCTCACAGTCTCGGTGGACGGCGATTCAGTGCAAGAGGACGATGACCTTGACATAGCGGCTTCCTGAGCCTACAATAACACGTCGCGGTACGAGCGGTTACTTAGAGAGCTGGGTAACTGTTTTCTGGGACTCATCTTCCCGGTCCGCGGCGTGTGTTTTGTTGTAGAACCTTTCCCCCTTATAGAAAGGTGGACCCGGTCGTGCCGACGACAAATCAACTCGTGCGCAAGGAGCGGCAGTTACAAACGAAGAAGACGGCGACGCCAGCATTGCAGGGGTCACCCCAGCGGCGCGGCGTGTGCACACGCGTCTCGACGACCACACCAAAAAAGCCGAACTCGGCTCTGCGTAAGATCGCACGTGTTAGGCTGACGAATGGTATGGAGGTCACGGCTTATGTACCAGGTGAGGGGCATAACCTGCAGGAGCACTCCGTAGTCTTGGTGCGTGGTGGGCGGGTGAAGGATCTGCCGGGCGTGCGCTATAAGGTTGTGCGTGGGGCTTTGGATACTTTGGGAGTCTCGAACCGCAAGCAGAGCCGTTCAAAGTACGGAACGAAGAAGTAATAGGAGAGGGGCGAAGGAAATGCCAAGGCGTGCAGCACCACCAAAGAAGAAGATTCAACCCGACCCGGTTTACGGCAGTACGCTGGTGCAGCAGTTAATTAACAAGGTTATGCTCGATGGTAAGAAGAGCAAGGCAGAGAAGATAGTATATGAGGCCCTTTCTCAGATCGAGGAGCGCACCGGTTCGAGCCCGGTCCCGGTTCTCAACGATGCTTTGGATAATATCCGACCGCGTCTGGAGGTGAGGAGCCGCCGGGTAGGTGGCGCCACCTATCAGGTGCCGGTCGAGGTAACCCCGCGCCGCGCAAATACGCTAGCCTTGAGGTGGCTGGTCAACTATGCTAGGGCGCGGCGAGAGAAGACGATGTACCGAAGGCTGGCCGGTGAGATCTTGGACGCCAAAGACAACGTCGGCACAAGCGTCAAGCGCCGTGACGATACCCACCGGATGGCCGAGGCGAACAGAGCATTTGCACATTACAGGTGGTAAGGAAAAGATAGTATGGTAGTAACAACAGCTAGGAACACACCTTTGCGCCGTGTCCGGAACATCGGGATTATGGCACACATAGACGCAGGGAAAACGACTACGACCGAGCGCATCCTGCTTTACGCAGGCCTCACCCATAAGCTGGGCGAGGTCCATGACGGGAATGCTGTGATGGACTGGATGGCTCAGGAGCGTGAGCGCGGTATCACCATAACTAGCGCCGCGACCACCGTGTTATGGGGGGGCATCGAGGGTTCCTCGAAGAACGGCAAGAGCGGACGTAATGAGGGCCTTCATAGTCACATCCCTGACCAACATCGGATCAATATTATAGATACGCCCGGACATGTGGACTTTACTGTTGAGGTTGAGCGAAGCCTTCGTGTTTTAGATGGTGCTATTGCGCTATTTGACTCAGTAGCGGGTGTTGAGCCGCAGAGCGAGACTGTGTGGCGGCAGGCGGACAAGTATGAGGTGCCGCGGATAGCATTCGTCAATAAGATGGACCGTATTGGAGCGGATTTCTATAGAGCTGTTGACACAATGGTGGAGCGGCTCGGGGCCAACGCTGTACCGGTACAGCTCCCGATTGGTGAAGAGTCTGGGTTCCGTGGAATTGTGGACCTCGTCGAGATGAACGCGATCCTCTATAAGGACGATCTGGGCGCCGAGTGGGAGGAGACGGAGATCCCCGCTGATCTGCGGGCAGGTGCTGAGGAGCATCGTGAGAAGCTCCTTGAGGCCGCTGCAGATCGAGACGAGGAGCTCATGATGCTATGCCTTGAGGGCGAGGAAATAGACCCAGAT
>JAFAPF010000393.1 GCA_019247245.1 Rubrobacter sp.
GGGCAGCATCGTTAACCTGGAACGAGCGATGACACCCCAGAGGAGGTTCGGCGGACACATCGTGCAGGGACACGTGGACGGCGTAGGGGAGGTTCTAGATGTTAGACCTGAGGGTGGGGCGGAGCTCTGGGAGTTCACGGGCCCTGAAACGGTCCTCAGATATGGTGTCGAAAGGGGGAGCGTATGTGTCGATGGGATCAGCCTCACCCTCGTCTCCGTTAAGGAGTCTTCGTTTATCGTCTCGATATTGCCCCAGACTAAAGAGGTGACGAACCTACGAAACCTGAGGCCGGGGGACCGTGTAAACCTGGAGGCTGACATTATAGCCAAGTACGTGGAGCGACTGCTGGTAGCACCATCAAAAAATTCACAAACTTCCGAGAGGAGAGTGGAAGATGCCGTTTAGTCCCATCGAGGAGATTGTTGAAGAGATCAAAGCTGGAAAGATGGTTATCGTCTGCGATGATGAGGATCGGGAGAACGAAGGTGACTTGACGATAGCCGCCGAGCTTGTAACTACTGAAGCCATAAATTTTATGACCTTATACGGGCGTGGTCTCATCTGCTTGCCGATGGCTGGCGAGATCATTGATCGTCTCGAGATCCCTGACATGGTACAGCATAACTACTCCCGGATGGGTACCGCCTTCACCGCCTCCATCGAGGCGAGGAACGGAATCACGACTGGTATATCGGCCGCAGATCGAGCCCATACCTGCAGGGTTGCGGTCGACGATGCGACGGTCCCGGACGATCTGGTGATGCCGGGTCACATTTTTCCACTTCGGGCTCGACCGGGTGGCGTTCTGCAGCGGGCCGGCCAGACGGAGGCGGCGGTAGACCTCGCGCGTCTTGCAGGCTTCAAGCCTGCTGGAGTCATCTGCGAGGTGATGAATGAGGATGGAACGATGGCTCGCGTCCCCGACCTTGAGACGTTTGCGCAAGAGCACAGCATAAAGCTGGTGACGGTTGCGCAGATCATCGAATATCGCAGGCGCTATGAGCGGCATGTGAAGTTCGCTGTCGAGACTCGTCTTCCCACCGAGTTTGGCGAATTCAGGCTCAGGGCCTATGAGAGCGACGTGGATGAGCTGACGCACCTGGCATTAGTGATGGGTGAGCCCGAAGGGAAGAATGACGTCCTCGTGCGTGTCCACTCGGCGTGTCTGACGGGTGACGCCCTCCACTCTTTGCGCTGCGACTGTGGCGGCCAACTAGAGAAGGCCATGGCGCGAATCGCTGGAGAGGGCGAAGGGATCCTTGTGTATATGCAGCAGGAAGGGCGCGGCATCGGACTCCTCAATAAGATGAAGGCATATCATCTCCAGGACGAGGGGCTTGATACCGTCGAGGCGAACCAGAGGTTAGGCTTCGCCCCTGACTTAAGGGACTACGGCATCGGTGCTTTGATCCTCAAGGATCTTGGCCTCTCTCGCATCCGTCTCATGACCAACAACATCACTAAGGTAGTAGGTCTGCAGGGCTTTGGGCTCGAGATCGCGGAGCGGATACCGCTCGAAGTGGAGCTGAACGGAGAGAATGAGAGCTACCTCAAGGCCAAAAGGGAGAAGCTAAACCACGTCTTCGAGACGTATTAGGGAGGGAAGTTGGAAAGGGAGAAGAGGCCAAACTGTATCGGGGGGGATCTTGTGGCCACTAGCCGCGCTTTCGGCGTCGTGGCATCGCGCTTTAACGACTTCATCGTCCGTCCGCTCCTCGACGGCGCTTTGGACGCAATAAAACGTCATGGGGGCGATGCTGGGGCGGTGGACGTGGTCTGGGTACCGGGTGCCTACGAAATACCGCTCGTAGCCAAGAGGATGGCTTTGTCTGGAAAGTACGACGCGATCGTTTGTCTCGGGGCCGTGATCCGAGGTGTCACCGCTCACTTCGACTACGTGGCGGGTGGAGTAGCCTACGGGATCTCGGCGGTGGCGCTAGAGGTGAACTTACCAGTTATCTTCGGTGTCCTCACCACGGATACTATCGAGCAGGCTATCGAAAGAGCTGGCACTAAGGCTGGTAATAAGGGCTTTGAGGCGGCTGTGACTGCTATTGAGATGGCGTCGCTCATGGATCAGATGGGCGAGCATGCAGCGCGAGACAGCACGGAGGACATCTCGCGGAATCCGACAAAGAGCTCAGAAATGAGACGGGGCATTAGCCGTACTGGGCCGCGTCTCTAGAGTCTCTAGACCGTATTGCTCTCGATGCCTATGCGGGATTCGCGGGGTATTGCTTTCTGGACTTTGAACGCCTTCAGGCAAGCGGTGCAGACGTAAGCACGCTTGATCGTGGAGCCTTCCTGGATCCGGATCTTCTGCAAGTTTGGGTTCCAGCGCCGGCGGGTGGCGCGTAAGGAATGGCTGCGTGCGTTGCCGAAGCTCGGGCCCTTTCCGCAGGAATAACAGACTTTCGCCACAAGAAATCTCCTGTGCTAGGATACGAACAATACTTGGTGAGGAGCCGGCCGTGCTGACAACGCGCGCCGGCCAAACCCTGGCTAGCAATTGTATCAGAATCTGGTGGAGCGTAGCTGCGAACAGAGGCAGCCTTTGTTAGGACTCTCTAAGGGTGGGTAATGGAAGGGACGGCCAAAAGGCGCGAAGATGCCGAAGCAAGCAGCGTGTACCTAAGGACGGTGGTTGCGGCTGGGCACGCAGCCTTAAGAGCCCACGCGGCGAAGATAGACGCCCTTAACATCTACCCAGTTCCCGACGGTGATACGGGGAAGAATATGCTCTTCACGCTTCAGTCGGTGCTGGAGGAAGTTTCGGCCTCGCCTGACCTCAAGGGAGCGGAAGCGGCCAAAGTCGTCTCGAGAGCAGCGCTGATGGGGGCACGAGGCAACTCTGGAGTGATACTCTCCCAGATCCTACGCGGCGCCTGCGAGGTCCTTGGTGAGGCCCATACTTTGGATGCCGAGACCCTTGCGCAGGCATTTGCCGGGGCGAAGGAGCGAGCGTACGCGGCTGTACAAAGCCCTGTCGAAGGTACTATGCTCTCGGTTATAAAGGACGCCTCAGCAGCGGCCCGAGCGTGCGTGGAACGGGGGGAGAAGGATCTGCTAGAGATTCTTGGGGTGGCCGCCCTAGAGGCTCATGCATCGGTCAAGCGGACACCGGAGCTGCTCGGTGTCCTCAAAGAGGCAGGTGTTGTAGATGCCGGTGGCCTCGGGGTGGCCGTGATCTTGGATGGATTGCTGGCGTCATTGAGCGATTCAGAGCCCGTACAGAGCCTCGACGAGGCAGAGCTCGTTGCCGAGGGGGAGCGTCTGCGCAAGACCGTTAGGCATTCCGCGCGAGAAGCGTGGGGCTACTGTACTGAATTCGTCGTCGGGAGCTTCTGCGGCGACGATGAAGAGTTCAGAACGCGCATCCACGAAATCGGAAAGAGCGTGCTTGTGATCCCCGATGGCGACTTGATCAAAGTCCACTTGCACACCCAGGACCCTGGGCGTGCTCTGACCTACGCAGGTACGTTCGGCCGGCTCTCTGGCGTCAAGGTAGAAGATATGGAAGAACAAACTCGTGCCAAGGCTGTAAGCGAGGATCTCACAGCTTCCTCTACTATCGAGACCGCTGCAAATCTAGGGGTGGTAGTGGTAAGCAAGGGTACAGGAAACCGCGAACTATTCGAGTCGATGGGAGCTATGGTCGTGGAGGGTGGGCAAGGCTCGAATCCGAGCATGGAGGACTTAGTTCGCGCTGTACAATATTCTGGGATTCCGACCGTGATCCTGTTGCCG
>JAFAPF010000395.1 GCA_019247245.1 Rubrobacter sp.
CCTTCCCCGATCTCAGCAAGGACCCGAACTCTGGCCTTTTGAACCGAGCGACTCAGGGGCTCTACCCTCCGGGCTCGACATTCAAGGTTATAACGACCGCTGCGGCTATCGAAGCGGGGTTAAAACCGACGGATAAGTTCGAGGATAACGGAACCTACGAAACGCCGGGGTATACCGTATACAACTTCCAAGGCAAGAAATACGGGGACGTGACCTTCAAGCAAGCCCTCGCGAATTCTATAAACGCCATCTTCGCTAGGATAGGATACGATTACGTAGGCCCCCAGAAGCTGGCACAGACAGCCCAGGACTTCGGCTTCGGCGTCCCTTACAAAGACTTCCCACTGCCCGTGAGCACCAGCGAGCTCAGTGAACTCCCGCCCGAGCAGTGGGCTCAAGGAGGTACGGCTCAGATCTCCTTCGGTCAGGGTCCGGTGGTGAGCAACGTCTTCGAGATGGGTCTCGTGGCCGCAACTATCGCCAACGAAGGGACCATGATGGAGCCCCGCATCGTCCGGGAGATCCGCTCGCCGGACGGCATGGTTATCGACAAGCCAACCTCCCGCGTCCGAAAGCGTGTGCTGGACAAGGATACCGCTAAAACTGTCAACGATATGATGCAGAGTGTTATAACTGACGTCGAAACCACAGGGCAGATTCCCGGCGTCAAGGTGGCCGCAAAGACCGGAACTGCGGAAGCCCCGGGCAACGAGCTCCACTCCTGGTTTATCGCCTTCGCCCCTGCGGACGACGCCAAAATCGCCGTGGCGGTACTCGTCGAGAACGGGCAGGAGGGTTATAAGGCCGCCCTCCCCATCGCTCGCCGCATGCTGGAGACCTACCTCGGCCCCCAGCAAACCCCTCAGAACACCCAACAACCCGCTACCTCCCAGAGCCGTCCGGAGGCTACCAACCCAAGCGCCCCACCCGCTCAACCAAAGAACGCGTCTCCCTTCCAGGTGCCTTTCCAGAATCCCGGTCAAAGCCCAGTCCAAGTACCCGGTAAGGGCTCGGGTCAGAACCCTGGCCAGAGCCCAGGCGGTTAACGCTATAATGTTTTAAGTTGGAACAACTTGTAGACAATCGCTACCGTATCATCAGGCCCTTAGGTTCCGGAGGCATGGCTGAGGTCTACCTCGCTCACGACGACGTCCTGAGTCGGGACGTCGCACTCAAAGTCATGACCGAACGCTACGCCTACGATGATGAATTTGTCGAACGCTTCAAGCGTGAGGCCCAGAGTGCCGCCGCACTCTCGCATCCGAATATAGTCTCTATCTATGACCGGGGCGAGTCCAAGGATGGGACGTACTATATAGCGATGGAGTACCTGCCCGGTGGCACCTTGAAGGACCGCCTCTTAAAGCGTGGGGCTTTGCCACCCCGGACGGCGGCGGCGGTGGCGCTTCAGATCGCCGAAGCTTTGTGGGTTGCCCACCGCGCCGGGGTCGTTCACCGGGACATAAAGCCCCACAATGTCCTTATCACTGCCGCTGGCAACGTCAAGGTTGGAGATTTCGGCATAGCGCGCGCTGCTTCGTCGAGCACCATGACGAAGACGGGTTCGATACTGGGCACAGCTCACTATATTTCTCCAGAGCAGGCGATGGGCGAGCCGGTGAGTCCTCAGAGCGACCTGTACTCTCTGGGTGTAGTCCTCTACGAGATGCTTACTGGAGAACTACCCTACGATGCGGAGACCCCAATAGGCATCGCGATGAAGCACGTCAATGGCTACCTCGTGTCTCCCCGACAGTTGAACCCCGACGTGCCTGAGGGTATAGACGCTATCACCGTACGGCTCCTGGCGAAGAATATCGATGAGCGCTACGCCGACGCCGCGGAGCTTATAGAAGATCTGGAGCGGGTGATCAACGGTCTCGAACCGGCGAAGGCCACGACCCGCCTCACGAGCCGTCTCGTACCCGCGAGAGGTATGGCGCGAATCCGCCACAGCACGGCGCCGACACCATCGCCCCCGCCCCAACCGAACGACAATCGGGACAGCGCACCCAGGAGAAGGTTGCCCTGGGTGCCAGTTCTGCTCCTACTACTGCTCCTCGCCCTTCTCAGCGGAATCTCCTATGCCTTCGCACAGGGACTGCTGTCTCCGACCCCGGAGGTTCAGGTCCCGAGCCTGGTTGGCGCTACCTCTATAGAGGAGGCGCAAAAATTGGCCGGCGAGGACTTCACGGTCACCGAAGGATCTCGCAAAGAGAGCAAAGAACCCGTCGGCACGGTTATAGCTCAGGATCCCAACGTGGGAACAGAAAAGTCCAAAGGGTCAACCATCTCCGTGGACGTCAGCGGCACGCAAATCGCGGATCTTCCGGACGTCAAGGGCCAGACGCGCGAGGAAGCCGAGCGAATCCTTAAAGGAGCGGGCTTCGAGGTTGAAGCGACGGCCGGAGACAGCAGCGTGCAGGAAAAGAACCTCGTTACCGATCAGGACCCCCAGGGTGGCGAGGGCCAAACCGCCAAGGTAGGATCGACCGTCACGATCACGGTCGGCAGCGGTCCAAAAACTGTACAGGTCCCCAGCCTCTATAACCTTACCACCGCAGCTGCAAAACAGACCCTTGAGGGGGTGAGCCTATCACTTGGTAACCAGACGGAAGCTCCGAACGACCAGGTACCTAAGGGGCAGATCGTCGACCAACAACCAGCTGCCGGCACAGAGGTGAGCCCGGGCAGCTCCATAGACATCACCGTCAGTTCTGGGCCAAGGCAGCTACCAATCCCGGACGTCGTGGGCAGAAACGCCGAGGAGGCCAAGCAGACGATATGGGATGCGGGGTTCGGCTACGTCGTCGAAACGGTCCAGAGCAACCAGCCTGCGGGGACGGTGGTCTCGACCGACCCTTCAGGTGGCACACTGCTTGATCCTAATTTGAGGAGCGTAACCATCAACCAGAGCTCAGGACCGCCGCCGCCATCACCGTCATCCCAGCCCGCCAACAAGACGGGCAATAGCAAAGCCATTCCCAAGGGCAAAAGTGGGTAAGGAAGACGATTTCTAGAACTCTCCGAGGACTTCGCGGTTAACGTAGTGCCTAAGGGTTGATACCGGAACGTCACGGGGCGGATCTACCTCGACAAAGCTGTGGCGACCAATGGCATTCTCACGAATCCACTCTTTGGTCACCGGCTTAGTCCTTTCCGTATCGTATCCGGTCTCGTAGTAGAGTGTTCGCAGGTCCCCAGGAGATAGCTCTACCACTAGCATAGGGTAACGACCAGGAGAGTACGCCAGGATCTTCGCTTCGTTCTCGGATGCTCTAAGGCCCATGCGGTGAGTTTACAGCAGAGCGCGCCCTGAAAGTCCCTTCAGGGGCCCATGATAAAATCATCAACGTATATGAGACAACCAGAGAACAATTTTTATATTCGCGGAGGGAGAACCGATGTCAGATCCCATACCCAAAGACGAAGAAACTGAGGAAGCAGACTCTTCGACGGACGCCGGCAAGCTTGCATCGCCTCCTCTCCCACCGAAGAATTTGCCGGAGGAACTCCTGCAGAACCGCCTCTCCCGGCTGGAGACGAGAAGAATGCTTGCGGAGCTGTGTAAAAACATCCCAGGCCTCGAAGAAGCTCTGCTTCCCAGAGGCATCCAAGCCGATGCGCTGACCCGCAAATCCGGCGGTAGCGCAACGATCCTAAAAGGTGTCTCCCGCAGGATCATGAACGACGCCGCCGCGTGGGGGGCATTCCGCACCGCTGTTGGAGAGCAGATACCATCTGAAACCTTCAAGACTCTGGGCAACCTCACGCCCGAGAATATAGAAGAGCTCCCCTCGACCCACACTACGGAGGAGCTGCTGCTCGCTGCCCTGTGCGGCGAGGCAGAACCCGAGTACGAAGTCGTGGAAGCTTTAATCTCAGCCTGGCGCGAGGAGAAAGGAGAGGCTAAAAAAAGGGCTACGGACGACGCTTATATTGCAGACCTCGAGTCACAGCTGGAGCGCCTAAAGCACGAGAATGAGCAGCTCTCGTTCGCCTCCAAGATGGCTGACGAGCAGGTCGCAGCTCTCAAGCGCGAGGTCGAGATCTTGCGCGATGAGAAAGAGGACACTACAACCCAGGCGAGAAAGGCCGAAGAAAGGCTCGCGGCCGCTATGGACCTCAGAGACCAGATGAGCGAGAAGGTAGTGGAATCCGAGCGAAGGGTCCAACACCTCGAGCGTGTCCTCGAGAGTGAACGTGAGGCTTATTCCGTCGCCGCCAAGCGCTTAGAGGAGATGCACGAGGAGTTGGGGCAGGTGGTCGCCGAGCGCGACGATATTCGGGACGCCTTGAAGCACGCTCGTTTTACCGACGAGGGGTTCGGGAACCTTCTCGTCCGTGCGGTCAAAAATGAGGTGAGTGCTCTTCCCAACTCCTTAGACGCCACGGCCCATACCGCCCAGCTTATGGAGTTTATGGGCAGCGTACTTCGCGCCTACGCCGAGCTTCGTGAGCACCGCTCCTCCGGCGTCCACGGAGCAGGCGAAGAGTCTGAAGATTCGGACGACCCGTCTCAACCCCGCGTCGTTGATCCTGGCACGGACGTGTTCGCAGAGTTCCCTGGTACGCCTAATGGTGGCGCGCCGAACGGGGAGGAACAGCTCGAGCTCGCGAAAGTGAACGCGACCGTCATAAGGTCCCGACCGACGCTCTCGTTCAAGGCTTTGGGCGGGGCTGGTGAGGTGGGCGGCAGCAGCCACTTTCTGGATTTCGGACGTACGCATGTGCTCGTAGATGCCGGTATAAGACCCGACAGCCGGGGTTTGTCTGCACCGAACTTTCGGGCACTAAAGGGGCTCGACGCAGTGGTGATCACGCACGCTCATCTAGATCATTGTGGGGCGTTGCCGCTCCTAGTTCGGGACCAGCCGGATGTGTCGATCTACTGCACGCCACCCTCGGCCAAGCTCATCGCCTCAGCACTTAACGACCATGCGGCGATGAGCGGGGGTCTGCCTGGAGGAGCTCCTCTGCATGAGGTAAAAAAGCGCCTCTACCCCATGCCGTTCGGTGAGCCGGCAAAGGTTGGCGATGCCAAGATCACCCTGACAGAGAGTGGCCATATCCTCGGTGCAGCAAGCGTGCTGTTCGAGACCGACTCGGCCACTGTCTTTCACACGGGGGACATCTGCCTCGAAGACCACTTCTCCATTCCCTCAGCACGCTTGCCCAACGTCAAGGACATAGACCTCCTTATCATGGAAGCCACGCTCGCGGATCGGAAGCCCCAACCTTTTAGCGAATCGGTACGGAAGATGATCGAGGTCATCAACGAAACCACCGTGAAGCGTGAGGGCATTGTCCTGATCCCGACTTATGCACTGGGCCAGGCGCAGGAGATCATCCTTGGCCTCAAGCACTACGGAAAGGAATATGGCCTCGACAGCGATGTCTTTATCTACGTGGACGGCTCGGTGGTCACGACCTCCGAGCGGCTCTACGCCGAGCAGCTCGGCTACATGAAGCCATATCTGCAGCATACGGACCCAAAGGAGCTGTTCTACGGAGAGAACATCCGACCCGTAGCCAACGACGATAAGGCTCGCGAGCGGGTACTCTCGAACCCGTGCGCCATCATTGCCTCGCCGGTGACGATGCAGGGGGGGGCGTCAGCCTTTTATCGGAGGCACCTGCAGGATGATCCCTCGAACACTGTGATCCTACCGTCCAACGCTTCCGCCTCTTATGGCACTTACCAGGCTCCGGCTGAGGAGGAGGGCTGGCGGGTAGAGAAGGTTAGCTTCGCTGCACACTGCACCCAGGACCAGCTCTTAGGCATCACTGAGAAGCTGACGCCGCGCCAGATCATACTCATTCACGGTTCTAGGCGCCGTATAAGCGACCTCGCCTACCGGCTCGCTCCGAATTACAAGATCCATACGCCCGCCATTGGCGAAACCATCCGCACAGTACTTCAATAGGTCGTGAAGGGGAAGACCGTCCTACCTGAAGTCACCCTACTCTACGACGCCCGCGGCGCGCGCCCTGAGAAAGCCGCCGGCATCGGGGAGTTTTGGTACGAGCTGGAGGTATGGGAGCTGCCCCTCTCCCCCACAGTCCGCGTCTTCTACACGGCCTTATGCTCTTTTCTCGCACACGGTCAGATCAACCGCCAAGACCTTCGGGGCACCCTCAAGGACCGTACAGACGAAGAGATAGTGAATGCCCTCCAGGACCTCGTCCGCCATAACCTCCTAGCACCAACCGACAGGTTTATCAACAGCAGCGATACCCTGCGAGGGTATGAAGTACGCTCGGTGCGCGATTTCGAGAGCTAATCCTTGTCGTTGCGTCAAAAGATCCCTTCTTCCCCAGGTTTCCTGGATACTATAGTAACCCTCCACTCTCTTCGTTAATTTCCCCACTTCTTCGTTACCCGAATATTGTAAAGTTTTACCGAGTAAAATGCGTCTGCATGGGATGCTCTTTTCCCGAAAGAAGATCCGAGAGTGTATACGGGGCTTCGGTCCACTTCCGGCCTGCCCCTGGTGAGGGCTGCCAAGTCTACCAGCCGACCCAGAATTCGCAGGCAGAAACCACCCAAGACCTCATCGGAGTCGTCTACTCGCCCATGGGCCTTTGCCACAAAGAGGCCCTTCGTCTTCCATACCCCGTCTTCATAAACAGCGAAGGTTTGGCAGGCTGCCTCACCAGCCTCCTCCGACCAGCCGAGGATTCGACCCGAGTAGCCCGACGGATCGAGGCTGTAGTGGCTAAGCTCTTCATGCATGAGGTCCTCGTCAGTTTCAGCTGCGGCGCCTTGAAGAAGTCCGAGTATAAGGCGTACCTTCGGGCCGTTAGCAGCCTCCATCCTTAGAACCAGCTACTTTCCCCTCGCGCTTAACCTCTACGCTGAGCATAGCCACACGCCCCAGTGCCGCTGCATGTTCCAGGCCGCTCAAGAGACGCTGAGAAACGGCAAGCCGTCTCTTCTATCTCACGCTGGACCGCCAGGGGAGCATTCAGCCTCTTCGCGATAGCGCCGCAGCCTCGTGAGCGCGCTCTCTTCGAAGCCCAAGACTCTAATCCTTCATCAGAAGGCGGAGCGCCCAATCTGTCAGGCCTGGCAAGAGAATCGTCCCGGTCACAAAGAGCCTATCCGCGAGGGTAATGTACACGTCCCGGCCACCCCGCTCAGCGGCGCATGCGATCTTCCCCGCTACCTTCTCCGGCGACACCCCTCTGGGGCGCCAGCCCCGCTCCTCGTCCTTCGTTCGCCGGGAGTGCTCCCGGAACGCCGTTCGCGTCGTGCCCGGATAAATGCTTGTTACCGTAATGCCTCTATCCGCGACCTCGACCCGCAAAGCGTCAGAGATCGCGTTCAGAGCGAACTTGGTGGCGCAGTACCCCCCGACTTTGGGGATAGCGCGCTTCCCCACCACCGAGGAGACGTTGATGATGCGCCCACCCCGCGGCATGTGGGGCAAGGCCGCCTGCACGCAGTGTAACGGTCCAACCATGTTTACCTCGAACAGGTAACGTATATCGCCGGGGCGGAGCTCCGCGACCCGTCCCGAGAGCCCGAGCCCCGCGTTATTAACCAATATATCCAGCGAGCCGAACTCCTCCATCGTCTGCTCGACCATCGTTTGAACGGAGGTCCTGTCCATAACGTCAGTCTTCACTGCAAGTGCCTGGCCTCCAGCGGCGACGACCTCACGTTCAAGGAACCGCACCTTCTCCTCTGCACGAGCCGCCAGTACGACCGCGGCACCGCGGTGAACCAGAGCCCGTACCGTCGCTTCCCCGATACCACCGGAGGCGCCGGTCACGACCGCCGCCTTACCTTTCAGCGTCTCTTCCATAGGCGTTTATCTTCCATAGGCGTTTATATATACTTGCGTGTGTAGAGAACGGCAAGAACAGCGCATATAGTACAATGAATACGATACACGGCGTGGATAAACTTGAAAAGCGTCCCGCTCATCCACGACATAAGTAGCTCCTATCGTTTGCTATTTTGATTCGTTAATAAGCGTCCTACGGCGCCGGCGCACTTTTTCGTCGGTCTCGAGGCCGCCTCAGCCAGTACGCCGCCAACAAGATGGCCACATCGCAGCTCGCCAACGTGACCAAGGATGGCGCCAGCGACACCCAGCCCGCCTCGCCCCCAAATGCGACGCTCCAGATAACTTTGAGCAGCGTGCCAGCGTTCAATACCGCCACACCTCACAGTCCGTTGCGCCTACAGAACGCCGCCAACGCGACGAAGAATCCGATCACCAGCACCACCAACACGAACCGAACCGCGGCGCTGTCGTCCGTCAAGAACTGTAGCTCCCACGCGAGGTAGCCCTCCACGCGTGGGCTGGGGTTCTCTGGCTCCGAAAACCAGAACAGGCTCGTCGGGAAAAGCAGCAGGATGATGACGACACCCAGAAGGCTACGCTTGTAGGCGAACCAGCAAAGCGGCAGGATAAACACAGGCTAACGTACCAGCTCAGTTCATTGTGGTGGTGGGCCCAAATACATGAGAGAAAATCGTTGAGAAGATCCATCGATTTTCCCTTCTGAGTAGTTGGTAATATCCACCCCCACTGTCACCACAGTTATCCATTCTCTAGAGTCGAGTCTTTGCTGATCCTGCATAGCTCTACTTTCCTTCTCTTAAAGTTGCTACGAGCCAGTGCTCTTATAGATCTTTTCCAGTCGTTAGTGATCAAGCCTAGGAGAAGGTCTTCCCGGTCAAGATTTTCTCGGCTATGCAGAGGCTGTCCAACTGGTTCCGATCTCTTTACCTGTCGTTTCGTTAATTTATATAGCTTCCGTGTCACGTTCCTACCCGAACGCCAACACAGGCTGGCCCGGTTCAGTGAGGCAAAAGACCACAATCTTCATCTAAACGTCTGGGCTATCGTTACCTATGTACAGGTGGAAATGATCACGCGCTTCGTACCATACCTGTCCCGCTTTATGTTCTCGTGGCTCCTCGTCTTCTATCTGGTGGGTAACATTTCCCCCAAGGACATGGATATATTGCCAGCCCAGATGGTGGTGTGAAGGGCCGTGCACACCGGGAGGGTATTCCACTGTGAGGACCCGGCCCTCCATGCCGCCTAGAGGACGTTTGGCCGTTTCCGTAATGATGGCCGAGTGCTGTTCATCTTGCCATTACATGCCTCCTTGTCGGCTGGTTACTGTTGCTTTGCCAAAGTCCTCTTTCGCACCGTGTGCTGTAATCAATAGTTTGCCTGATACCTTCGAGATACAGGGTGGCCTCACCTCCGCCGAAGGCGCGTGTGTACTTGCCGCCGTCCACGACAAAGGGCCTCTCGAACTGATAGACCATCTCCACCGCTACGTTTGATCACACTTGTCACTTATCCACAGACTGCATCTTTATTCATTGCGCTGCATGCGCCGTTGCCGCTAAGAGCCTGTTTGGTAAGGTTCAC
>JAFAPF010000354.1 GCA_019247245.1 Rubrobacter sp.
CTCCAAAGACGATCTCGACTACCCCGACAAATGAAGCCGTGAAGTACGGAGCGGGAATCCCGATCTTTTCGAAACGTCCCTCACCGAGCGCCTCGGAGAAGAGGAACTTCTGGATGCCCTCGGTAAAGAACACGCCTCCGACGATGATCCTAACCAGGATCGTTGCTGCTGGTGCTTTACTTGAGAGAGCCTTCTGAACGAAGGTGGAGATGTTCATCTTTTGTGTACCTGCCTTTCATGGGTTGTCTTGGTTCGATGAACCTTGTTCTGTAGGGGTGTTCTGCGAGGAACGGGAACCACCAGATAGAGCCCTATAAAAAGGCCTTCGACGAGTAGGGAGAGAACCCCTAAGGGTTCGAGCCACTCCTCCACGGGCAATCCAGGAAGACCGGTAGTGCGGCTGATGATGTAGCCAATGAACGCGCTCCCAGCGGTCAGGGCTCCTAGGGTCCAGCCCCATCTTTGGCCCCGGTAGATGCCGACTGATGTTACCGCCGCTCCGATAACAACCGCCCCAAATAAGAGGCCCTTGTAGGTGGCATCATCGAAGCTATCAGGAGCATCGAGTAGGTGGATCAGGCCCTCGAGGGCAATCAGCAATATACCGATCCACATTAGTAGCTTGCCTTGAGTAGTAGGGTTGTGGGTGTTGAGGGTGTTCATCTTCTATATCTACCTTTCATCATCTCCTATTTGTTTAGTTCGGCTTACAGCCCTGCAATGATTCGTTTAGGGGCTTTGGAGATTCTCAGCTATACTCGATAGGCAACACCTCCAACCCGCAAGCTGGGCAGTGGAATGCTCCGTCGGGTAAGCGGCGCATCTCGGGGTGGCCACACTCGCAGGCGTGTTTTCCAAGGGCGTCAGGAAGGGCTACTATCTCCTCGAGCGTGCCCAGGATAGCGCTCTCTAAAGCGTAGCCGCAGGAATCACATGCCACCAAGGGGGTGGATCCCTGTTGCTGTAGCTCACCGGAGCTACACACTGGACAGATGAGGTGTCCCAGCTTGGATGCAGCTCGCGGTCGAATGTGCAGGTGTTCCCACATGACGTTTCTCCTTTCTTCTTCGCTAAGCGATCTGCACAGTGGATCGCGTCAACCCCAGGTACGAGCGAAATCCCCTAGTGGATTGCCTCAGTTCGAAAACAACAATATTGAGGTATGGTCAACTGTTGTGTATCGAGCTCCGATCACGCGGCGACCTTCTCCTCCTCGATTCCTTCGACCAATTCTCCGTTCACGAACTTGGCTCCGGCCCTCACCAGGGGGACCAGCTTGTAGCCGTTTAGCCTGCGCCACCTCCCCTCGGGCGCTTCCAACAGTTTGAAGATCCTCGCCACCCCCGCCTCCCTGTTCCCCGGCCCCTTCGTTAGGTCCGTCCTGGCCCTCACCGTGGCGAATGGTGACTCATATCGGGTTGGTCGTCCTAAGGTGCCGCCAGTGCTCGGCCGGATAGTCGTAGTAGCAAAGCAGCGCCTCTTCGTCCTCGGTGATCTTCTCGATCGCCTTGGGCCACTTCACTCCGAACCCCTTTACGAACTCCTTGACGGCCTTTCTTGCTTCGGTCTTGTTCTCCGCCTCCGTTATCTCCTTTATGGCCTTCTTGGCCCTTTTGTACACGCTTTTGGGCAGCGCATCGAGCACGTTCGCGCTCTTATGCACCCAGTCTCTTTGGGGGCGGGTCTGGGGGAAGGCGTCCCTTAAAGCCGCCCAGAACCCCAACGCCCCGTCACCGATCGCCAACACCGGCACACCCATCCCCCGCTTCTTGAGGTCTCTAAGCAGCTCCGCCCACGACTCCTCCGACTCCCGGTAGCCGTCTCGTAAGGCGATGAGTTCCTTCTCACCGTCGGGCTTCGCGTCGATCACCACCAGGCAGCACAGCCTATCGTCCCGGCCCAGCCGCACCTTGGTGTGTATCCCGTCCACCCACACGTAGACGTACTCCGACGCCGACAGGTCCCGCTGCATGAATGCCTCGCGCTCTTTTTGCCACTGCTCGGTGAGGCGGGCGATGCTCGCGGGCGAGAGCCCCCCCCCCGTGCCGAAGAACTCCTCCAAGGCCGGCGCGAAATCGCCGGTCGAGAGCCCGTGCAGGTACGGGGGCGGTAGGACCTCCGTAACCTTGGGCGAGCGGCGCATGTAGGGCGGCAGGATCGCGCTCTTGAACCTCTTTCGCTCGCCGGTGGTCTCGTCCACCCGCTTGTCGTTGACCCTCGGAGCCTTCACCTCGATGGTCCCGGCCCCGCAGAGCACCCGGCGTTCTGCGTGGTAGCCGTTGCGGACGACCAGGGCGTGTCCGCGCTCGTCGCGCTCGCCTCGGGCGGCTTTGAGGTAAGCTTCGACCTCGGCCTGGAGGACCTGGGCGAGCATCTGTTGGGCTCCCCGGCGAGCGATCTCGTCCAGATCGAGCAAGGAGTGCTGCTCGCGTGGCGTCTGCTCGTGGTGTACGCTGTGCATCGGTGTACCCTGTCCGCCGACGGTGGTGCGTCGGCTATTCCGTTCGATTGCTCTCGAAGGGAAGGCACACCACGTCTTTCGAGAAATCTTCGAGCCACAGCTTTCTACAATACCTCTCTCCATATTTCGTGTCGCCTTTTCCGGTAGGGAGCGAAGCGATGGTTGTAAAAGCTGCTTAGTCGACCACCTGCACAGCGCCGCTTTCGACGGGAAGTCCGCCCTCGATCCAATCTTGCTTGCCATCCTCGTAGTCGTACACGTTATAACCTAAAGCCTCAAGGCGCCTTGCTGCCTGCGGGGAGTTCTGGCATGCTCTGTTCGAGCAGTAGACGACGACCTCAGCCGACTTGTCCGGCAGAAGCTCTGGCGCAAGCTCGCCCACTCGGTCATGCGGTATGTTGATCGCGCCGGGCAGGTGTGCCTCCTCGTAGTACATCGGGGGCAACGCCTCGACGAGGACTACGTCCTCTCCGCGATCCAGCTTCGCCTTAAGCTCCTCCCGAGTGATCCCGATAATCATGTACCCTTTCCTCCTTAATCTGGTTCATCTTGATCTGCTCCTCCTGACTACTGCTTCATGCCGCCATCCGCTGTTGCGGCCGTTGCTTGAGGGTGTAGGGCTTGCCCGTAACCTGGCGGTATCCCTTCTGGTAGTAGTAGGTGTATTCCTGAAGTCCGCCCGCTATGGCAGAAGCTAGGCGGCAAGAACGGCTCAAGCTTTGATCCGTGGATGTAGCCGATGTGGTGCGTCATTTTCGGGCCACTTTCACTAGCAGTACCTCCGTTGCCTACACAGCGATGGGATGTCGTGTCTCTTCTACTATTCGCTAGCTACCCGCTCGGCGGCCCTGAAGCCGATCTCAGAGTGTGTTCCATCGCAGAATGGCTTCCTAGTCGAGGCCCCACAACGGCACAACGCAATGGTCTC
>JAFAPF010000005.1 GCA_019247245.1 Rubrobacter sp.
AAGATGCTCGTCTCAGCCTTTAAGATATCGACCTTTTGCACTTCATCGCGGGTCGGAACCTCCGCCGTGACCTCCTCACCATCGTCTTCTCCGGTTTTAACCGTTGAGGACCACCGGACGCCATCAAAGTGATCAAGAGTTCCTCCGCGCCAGAATAGGGGTTCCGGGCTCTTTATGCGCATCAGCTCTGTGTTACGACCCGTGGTTAGGTAATCACCGACATCAGCCTCGACCGCCAAACGCGAGATGCTACCAGTCCCCAGCCTCGTCCAATCGATCAACGGTGGACGGATGGCTTCTTTGGCGAAAGGCATGAGCGGCAGCGCGAGCACCAGGCCTAGGATGAGTGCCCCCCCCAGAATCGCCGCCGGTCTAAGACTCTCACCTCGCCCCGTCGCGTTACTACTCAAGAGCAAAAGGGCGACGCTGAAGGCGAGGAACAGGACAAAAAATGGCTCGATACCGACCTCGAAAGACGCGGTACTAAGGGCACCGATGGCCAAGCCGAGCACAGCTACCGAGACTACGGGGCTACCCTCGTAGAGGGTAGCCGACGTCGCAAAGGCCACCACAATCATGACAATAGGGATAACTACTATAAATAGACCGGAGTGCACGTCATACGGGACAGGGTTGGCATACGTGATCCTGGCCATCTCATAGACGTCCTGACCTATTTGCTCGAAAAGCTCCCTCCAGCCTCCTAAACTCAAGGGTAGCGTCCCGTAAACAGCGAAGAGCACATAAAGAGCAGTCACCGGAAACAGCAGAACGAACCTGTAGGCACCCGCCGACCCTACAAGCATGGCGACCAGCGCTGCTCCGAGCATGTAGGGTAGCGCCCCGCCAGTAAACAAAACGCTGAACGCCCCACCAGCCGCGAGTCCCGCGGCGTACAGCGGCAGCCTCACCCTCCAATTCCCGAGCACTACACCACTCCCCAGATATCAGCAGCTCCCCTTCGCTCCTTGGCGAAGGCGGCCACTCCCCCAGGATGGTGCACAACCCGTACCGCAGCCCCAGCGCGCTCCAGGCGCCGGGTGTCTTCGTAGAAAGCAGCTTCGCGTTCGGACATCCCCCCGTTCTCTCCCGCACCCCGGTAGTTATGGACAGCTAGCGCTACTACGAACACCGAGAGCCCTACCGCTCGGAGCCTTTCTACACTCCTTATGAGATCCCCTCCAAGGGAGCGGGAGATCAAGACCACACCCTCCCCGAACCCTTCGCGCTCCTCACGGAGCTTTTCGTCTAGAAAATTACTGAACTTCATATCCCCATCAGCCTGTACCGTAGCGAGGAGGTCCAAAGCTCGCCAGTAAGCCGCCTCCTTGACTCCGAATATGGTCGCGGCGCCCTCCTTGTCCGTGCAGAGGAGGCGGAACGGTGAGCCCTCTAGGGCAAGATGCCTCAAGACCGAACCCGCGGCCGAGATGGCATCCTCAACCTCGGCCTCCGGGACGTGTACTCCTGCTTTAAGGTCCAGGAGTACCACATGACGCCGGGGCGCATTGTGGGCGAACTCCTTGACGACCAATTCCCCCGTGCGCGCAACGCTCTTCCAGTGAATATGTCGCCGGTCGTCGCCCCACCGATACTCCCTGAGGCCCGAGAACTCGTCACCTTGCTGCACGAAGGAACTACGACCTCCAGACTCCATACTCCGTCCTTGCGCTGGGAAGCTTTCTAGCTCGAATACCTCCGGATAGACCACAACCTCTGTGCGCGTCGCGAACCTCCGCACGAAACGCAGGAGCCCAAACGGGTCTATAGCCCGGACCTCCGCCGGACCCAGCTGGTAGAGGCCTCTTTTGGCGAGGAGCACCGAATCACCGATCACCTGTTTCCCTAGTCCTTCAACCGGCGGCGCCTCGAACGAGCGGCGCTCGGGGAGCGCATCTACCACCTCTATGAGGGGGCTTCGCGTTCGTGATGCGTTAGTGATCACGAGTTCTACGTGGGAAGGGCGTCCGGCTGCGAGGCGCTTCCCCTCAGGAATACGACGCATGTACCTCACGCCGCGAAAAATAACGAAACCAAGCACAAGCGCGACGAGGAAGAGCCCAGCGAACGCGTACGCGAGCTGGTAGAGCTGCGTCGTCCCGAGAAGCCAAGCCGCGAGGAAGACAAGGGTACCGAAAAAGACCATCTGCCAGCCCCGGGCTGTCGGTCTCACCGAGACCCGCTGCAGTGCTCTAGGCAAAGCTCTAGACCACCTCGTTTACGGGTACAGAAGAGAGTATCTCCCGTACCACGCCTGCAGCCCTTTTGGCGCCGGAGCCGTTACGGACACCACCGTAGGAGATATCGGGAGAAGCGATTATCCTGTGCGAAAGAACGTGCGGGGCCAGTGCCTTTACATCGTCCGGGATACAGTAGGAACGCCCCCGGACCGCCGCGTAGGCCTTGGACGCTCCGAGAAGCATCCGGCTCGCCCGTGGGGATGCCCCGAGGTAGACCGCTTCATGTTTGCGTGTTGCGCTCGTCACCGAGACGACGTAGCGTAGTATAGCTTCGCTCGCATAGACCTTCTCGGCGAGCACACGCATCCTCACAAACTCAGCGAGGTTCACCACGGGGCGCAGGTCTGCAACCGGGTCCGCGGAGAGCCTCAGCAGGTCGACTTCGGCCTCTCCGTCCGGGTAACCCAAAGCCATCTTGACCATGAAGCGATCGAGCTCGGCGTGTGGTAACGGGTACGTCCCCTCGTGCTCCACAGGGTTCTGGGTAGCGATCACGCCGAAAGGTTCGGGCAACCGGCGCGTCTTGCCATCGACCGTTACGGAGCCCTCCTCCATCGCTTCCAGCAGCGCGCTCTGGGTTTTGGGGCTTGCGCGGTTGATCTCGTCGGCCAAGATCACGTTGGCGAAGACCGGTCCGGCCCAAAACTCGAAAGCTCTCTCGCTCCCCTTGTAAACGTTCAGACCTGTGACGTCGGTGGGCAAGAGGTCAGGGGTAAACTGTATACGCCGGAAGTCGCCCGCGATCGAGCGCGCCAGCGACTTCGCCAGGAGTGTCTTTCCCACCCCAGGAACGTCCTCTATAAGGATGTGTCCCCCGGCGAGCAAGGCCACAATGGCCAGAAAGACTTCCTCACGCTTGCCAGCCACCGCACGCTCGACGTTGCCGACGATGCGTCCCACCGCCTCAGCGAAACCATCGTAATCCAAAAGATCCTGCCCCCTGCCAAACTCCGACACAAAACGAAAGTATAAACAAGCTATTAGCGGTTGGCTATTAGTCCTCAGCTATAGGTAACGATGCCGAACGGCATAAGATCTTCTTGGGCGCGCCCACGCTCCGCTGTCTTTTCGGTCTGATGCTAATCTTGCTGATGACTAACAGCTGAAAGCCGGCTCTCCATAGAACTGTTCGACGTAGCGGCGCTGTACAGCGTTGAGACCGCGCGAGTACCATACCATCACCACGTAGCGCGGCTCTTTGGGGGTGCTCTTCGGGTACATGCCGCACTCCATAGGCAGGCGGCTGCCTTTGCGCGCGTTGCACTTGCTGCAAGCCGTGACCACGTTATCCCAGCTGTTCGTGCCGCCGCGCGAGAGAGGCTTTACGTGATCGCGTGTCAGGCGCTCCTTGCGGTTCAGTTCGTCACGGTGCTTGGAACAATACTGGCATCTATAGTTATCGCGCGCAAAGAGGATCGCGTTCGTAACATGCTTCCTCAAGCGACGCGGTATCTCAACGAACTTGACGAGCCGGATGACCAAGGGATAAGGATATTCAGCCCTCTCTGAGCGGAACCGACGTTCCACATTGGCCTCCACGATCTCCGCCTTCTCGGAGACGAGCAGGACTATTGCCCGCCTCACTGGTACTAGAGCCACGGGCTCATAACTGGCGTTGAGGGTTAGACACCGTGCCACAGCCGAATACTAACATAACCGGATGCTTATCAACCATAAACCGTATGCTTAACAAGCATACAATTCCAACGCTAAAGTGCGGAAGAGGTCTCAGGCACCAACCTCTACAGTCTTCGGCGCCCGCAAGACGGCGTCAAGGATAGGATCAGCGGAGTCACGCACCGGATCTACCACCGGAAGCCCGGTAGTCTCCGCAACACCTTCGACGAACGCTCTAGCCCTATCTTCGTCGAGTCCATCTGTGTTAACGCTCACCGCAACTACCTGGGCGGGCTTGACGAGGGCGGCTACTCGTTCGTAAAGATCGGCGATCTCTTTGGTCTCCGGGACCGGTACCCTTGTAAAGACCTTCTCCAGATGAGCATCAGTGCAGAGGATCAGGCAGTCGGGGCAGGAACCATGGAGGAGAGCCGTCGTGACCCCAGAATAGGCAGGGTGCCCCAGAGAGCCCTGGCCCTCGACCAAGATTAGCTCCGGGGTACGTTTGGCGGCCTCAAGAACTAGTTGCTCGGAGGCTCCAGCGACGAAGTCCGAAACCACAGCGTCTATACATATCCCCCACCCGGCGATGAGGATGCCGGTCTGACCGGTGGGAACGAACTCTACGGCGATACCCCTCTTCCGGGCAGCATGCCCTATCTCTAGAGTGGTCCTCATCTTGCCTATGGCGGCGTTGGTCCCAACGGTGAGCGCAACCTTTGGTTGCACATCGAATCCCTCACCGGAGAAGAGCGGTATATTCTCAAGCGGTTCGCGGACATCCCAGACCTTCGCTCCCGGGAACATTGGGGCAAGCCGCTGGTGGAGACCACTGACGATCTCGAGCCCGGCCTCCGCCGCCTCCCGCAGTATCCCTATCCACGCCTCCGGCAGCCGCCCCCCAGCCGGGGCGAGCCCCACGAGTATAGAGTTCGGAGAATATCTCAGAGCCTCCCGGAGCGTAGCGACGATGGGGGCGTCGCGCCGGAGGTTCGGCATCACGTCGAGGACGCGCCGTCCGGTGAGAGCAGAGTCGATGACGGCGACGACCTCGGCATCTGTGCGGCCATAGGCTATGAGGCCATGAGCAGTCTTGGCGTTACGATCCTCGAATCGGCCCTCGGCGAGGATGACGTACCGGCGCGAGGGCGGGCTCTCCCTTATCACCGCGGCTCCACGCCAAGGCCCGGCGCTGTAGGGAGACGAATACGTCCCTTCTCGTAAAGGGGCCCGGCGAACGGGTCATCGGCAAGGAGCATGGCACCGTCGAGGTCCACGAAGTCTACGAGGCCCGAGAGCTGAGCAGCCGCCGCGATGCCTAAAGACGTCTCGATCATACAACCGAGCATGACAAGCATGCCCGCTGCGCGGGCGGTGTGGATCATCTGGAGCGCCCCGCGGATGCCGCCGCACTTGGCGAGCTTGACGTTCACCCCGCTCACGCATCCGTAAAGATGGAATACGTCCCGGGCATCTACCGCGCTTTCGTCGGCGATGACCGGTAAAGGCTCAGCGGATTCGGTCGTCGCACGCAGTGCCTCGGGACCCGCTGCAGCTGGGACGGGCTGCTCGATGAGGC
>JAFAPF010000041.1 GCA_019247245.1 Rubrobacter sp.
CTGCTCGTAGGCATCCAGCCCTTGTAGGGCTTCGGTGCCTCGTGCTCCCTCCTGCATATCGACATTCTCCTTCCTCGACTCGTTCTCATCGCTATATTGCCGGTACGATACTAGCTCAAACGAAAGAAGGACCGTAGCAGCCCTCTACAGCCTCTCAGCGAGGAAAAGTATCACTAGGCCGCTCAGTAACGGGATTCATATCAAACCGACCGGCACTCCGAGCATTGCCAAAGCATCTCAGAGTTACGTCGCGGTTTTACACCTCCTCGAAAAGGATCGGAGCCTCAAGGATCGGAGCCTCAGCGTAGAACCCTGCGCACGTACCAACTGCCGGGGCGCTTGCCCGGTTGAGGATTTCTCTAACCGCTTCAGCCCCTTCTCGGCGTAGCTTACGTCGTCTCCCTCCCTGAAACTCTCACACCGATGGCGGATGATAAGATTAGCCTCCTTGCGGGTGTAACAGTTGATCAAAGAAGTATCAGATCATGCGTATAGTTTTGACGAACGACGACGGTATAGACGCGGCAGGCCTCGTGGCAGCACGCAGAGCGTTAGAGGAAGTTGGGGAAGTGCTCACGGTCGCTCCGGATCGAAACCGCTCTGGGATTGCACGGGCTATCTCCTTCGGCGCTCCCCTGCACGTCGAGGAGAGGGAGATGGCCGACGGGGATCTCGGCTACGCCTGCACCGGCACTCCGGTAGACTGCGTCCGACTCGTGGCTTTGGGGCTTATGAACTACAAACCCGATATCGTGGTTTCGGGGATTAACCACGGCGAGAATCTGGGTGACGATATAACCTATTCGGGAACGGTCGCAGCGGCGTTCGAGGGAATCGTGATTGGTGTCCCCGGCATCGCTATCTCCCTTTGCGTCGAGCGCCCCTGGCCTCATCATGATGAAGTGACGCTTCACTTCGACCCTGTGGCCAGGTTCACCGCACGGTTGGCGAAGACCGTCCTAAAGGAACTCCCTCAGGGACGTATTCTCACGGTGAACGCACCGAACCTGCCAGAAGGAGATCTCAAGGGCGCCCGGGTAACGAAGCTCGGACGGAGGTTCTATACGGACGAGCTTATCGAAGTCAAGGACGAGAAAGGCCGGCTGGGCTACGATATCTACAACAACCCGCCCGGTCGCCACGAGGAGGAAGGCACCGACTTCGCCGCGGTGGAGGCCGGCGAGATCAGCGTGACCCCCATCCACCTGAAGCTTACCGACGAGGCCGGACTCGAAGAACTGGAGTCCTGGGACGTAAAAGGCCTTCTCTCGAATAACGGCTCCTCATAGGAATGGCGCTTGAAGCCATCCTTCTAGATTTCGACGGCACCATCGTCGACACCACTGAGTTGATCTATCAATCCATGCGCCACGCTACCCGAAAGGTCCTCGGCCGCGAGATAAGTCGGGAGGTGCTTATGGCCAACGTGGGCCAGCCCTTGCCGCGCCAGATGGAGCTCCTCGACCCCGAAAAAGCTCATCAACTTCTAAGATCCTATAGCCTCTTTAACGAGGAGCACCATGACGCCCTGATAAGGGAGCTTCCTGGCGTCGAAGCCTCTCTCGCCCGCCTCCACCAGGCAGGGTTGAACCTCGCCGTCGTCACCTCGAAGCGTCTTCCTTCCGTACTCATGACCCTCGGCTCCTTGTCCGTCTTGAGGAATGTCGTGGACGTGTTCGTGACCATGGAGGACACTGCAGAGCACAAACCTCACCCCGCCCCGCTCCTAAAGGGCCTCGAGCTCCTCGGTAACGTGCCCCCCGAGAAGGCCGCCTATATAGGTGACGCCCCTTTCGATGTTGCTGCTGCCCGAGCCGCTGGCGTGGTAAGCGTCGCCGTAAGCTGGGGCGCCTTCACCGAAGAAGCTCTACGCGCGGCCAGCGCCGACCATCTATTCCCCAACCTCGATTCGGCTGTGGACTATCTGCTAGCTCTGAACGGCTAGGGTATGAACGGAGCCGAGCAACCCACGAAAGTATGATTCGAAAAAGCTCTCTAGAGATAACGGTCTCGAAAGCCAGGTACGGCCGTGGCGATGAGAGCCGCGAGCGCGACCTTCGCTACATCGACAGCCACAAAGGGCAAGACACCTTGCCTCAACGCGTCCCCGGCTGACAACTGCATCTGAAACGCTAGCCACGTGGTCCCGAGAGTGTAGATCACAGCGAGCCCTAAGAGGCCAGCAGTGAACGCGATCACCAGGACCCGCCACCGCACTGTTCCCGACAGGAGAGTAGGGAAGGCGAGCCCGGCGACCGCAGCTGCTAAAGGGTATGAGAACAGGTACCCCCCTGTTGGCCCGAGCATATGGCCCAAGCCTCCGGAGAAGCCCGCGAAGACTGGGGCACCAACCGCCCCGAGAAGCAGGTAGGAGAACTGAGCCGAAGCGCCGCGACGGACCCCGAGCAGGAGCCCCGAGAGCACGACC
>JAFAPF010000044.1 GCA_019247245.1 Rubrobacter sp.
TTGAAAGAGTCATTCCTCGACGACGAGGTGTCCACGACGCGGAACGCCCAACTCTCGGCGGTAGGATTTTCGATGACCAAGTCGGCGGTAGATGTCCAGAGGGCGCCTTGGATCAGCTCGATGTTGGGGTAAACCGAGCAGTTCTTGCGAAATAACGCGCAGTTCTCGGGATTAGGCTCAACCGCAATAATCCGGGTATCAGGATACTTCTCAGCAAAGTATATCGAGGAATAACCAACGTTTGCGCCTCCGTCTACGATCAGTTGGGGCGAACCCCGCAAGGGTATCTCCAGGTGGCGTTTTCCAAACACCTGCCAAAGTACAAAGATATCGGAGCCAGAGGTGCGGCAAAACAGTGGTGTATGAACACCTCGCACCTTGAGCGCTAAGACTTGTTGCGCTCCGCGCAACCGCTGCACACTGACATAGATCGATTGGATAACGCCTAACAATCGCGCAAGTTTCAGGGCCTTGCAAATCTTCGAGAGCAGGGCACTCACCTTCCCTATCGCGGCCCCATCCTTAAAGACAAGCTTATTACAAACCTCAGGGGATATGCAAGAGAAACGAAAAGCTTCTCAGAAACCGTCTGGAAAATGCTTGGTAGATGTGACGGTCGCCTACGCTCCACGCTATGGAGAGCAGAAGATGCCCCACGGACCTGTCCAACGAAGAATGGTGCTGCATAGGCCCACATCTTCCCGAACCCGCAAGGCGAGAACACCTCAGGCTTCACGGCTTGCGGGCGATCTTGGCAGTCGTCTTCTACGTCCTCAACAGCTACTGCCCTTGGCGGCTCTACCGAAGGATTTCCCACTCTGGAAGACAGTCTAGGATTGGTTCAGGAGATGGCGCATGGACGGGACGTGGGAGCGCCTTAACGCCGAGCTGCGTGAGCGTCTGCGATCGCGGCAAGCGGGATCTAAACCCCAGCGCCGGGATCACGGGTTCCCAGTACGCAAAGACCACGAGCGTCGGTGGGGAGCACACAACGCTAAGAAGGTCTGTGGCCGCAAGAAGCACTTGCTGGTGGACATCCAAGGCTTGTTTGCTCGGGGCCCCAGCCTACACAGCGCAAAGGTACAAAGGTATACAACGAGGATGGCATCAGGCTGCTGGAGTCGGCGCGTACTGGGCTCTCGTACCTGAAGCACCTGTGTGTGGACACGCCGGTTACCGGGGCCGGGGCAAGAGTTGGGCCGAGGAAGCCTTGGACTTGAGCGTCGCGGTGGTACGCAAGCCCCGAGGCTGGTACCCGAGAAAGTGGCTCGCACCTGGCGAAGGAGGGCAAGGAAGTGGACTGGCAGAGGTTGATGCTGCCTAGAGGCTTCCCAGCCTTGCCGCACGGGTGGTGGAGCGCACCTGCGCCTAGATCTCACACAACTGTCGAATGGACAAAGAGTACAAGAGGTCATGCACCACCGGGGAGGCGTTCATCTACGTGGCGATGACGCGGCTCATGGTCAGGTGGTTGGTCCGTGCATAAGAGTTTCCAGACAGTCTCTCAAGTTGAGATGCTCTATACAGCGACCCTCAATAAACATTGTCCCATCGTGGATTAGATGTTGGCTTACGAGCGCTATAGGAGCATACGGCAGTATCTCGGTCCGAGAGCTCCGACTGTACGAAGTCCTAAAACACAAGGAACTCTCAGACAACTGCTACTCAGGTCTCTTTGGACACACGCTTGTGCCTGGAAACCCTTAGAGTGCCTCGGGCATGGTGCCGCTTTCGACGACAGGATAGTTCGGGACGGCCCGTCGGAGGAGTTCGAGAACTTTTTCGTCGTCGCCCGCACGGGCGAAAAAGGTCATCTCCTCGCCGACTTCCAGGGACTCGGACGACGGCGGATATTTGGGAATGAGGCGAAAGACCATCGGATGAGCGGTCGCGGCGCGACGCTCGGACTCTTCGGAGAGCACCTCGTGCAACTTCTCGCCGGGCCTGAGGCCTATGAACTTTATCTCCACGCCCTTGGCGTGCATTATCTCGATCATCTTCGTCGCCAAATCTACTATTTTGACAGGACGACCCATCTCCAGAACGTAGGTTCCATAGGAGTCGGCCATGGCTCCTGCCTGAAGGATCAAGGAGACGGCCTCGGGAATCAACATGAAGTAGCGCGTCATCTCCGGGTGGGTAACCGTTACTGGCCCTCCGGCCTCTATCTGTCTCCGGAAGGTGGGCACAACGCTACCACGGCTCCCGAGAACGTTCCCGAAGCGCACCGAGGTGTAGAGTGTATGTGGGTACTCCTCCGCCACCGAGCGCACGATCATCTCCGCCAAGCGCTTCGTTGCCCCCATGACGTTAGCCGGATTGACCGCCTTGTCGGTCGAAACGTTAATAAACTTCTCCGCCCCAAACTCCCCAGCAACACGGGCCACGTTCAAGGTGCCGCCAACGTTGTTGTATACGGCTTCGGAGGCGTGCAATTCCATGAGTGGGACGTGCTTGTAGGCGGCGGCGTGGAAGACCAGCTGGGGCTGAAGCCAGGCGAAAAGAGCACGCATCCTCTCCGTGTTCGTCACGTCGACGACGACGAACTCGGCGCCTGCAAAGCCCTCGCGAGCGAACTCTTCGTCCAGGTAGTATAGAGCAGTCTCGTCACGGTCAAAAAGGACCAGGCGGGCTGGGCCCAAGCGAGAAATCTGCCGGGAGAGCTCGCTCCCTATGCTGCCCCCCGCCCCGGTAACGAGGACACGCTTACTGTTCACGAACTCCGCCAAAGCGTCGAGGTCTATCTCCACGGGCTGTCTTCCC
>JAFAPF010000225.1 GCA_019247245.1 Rubrobacter sp.
GTCTGCTCTGTCGGCATGCCTTTCGAGCGGGCTCGGGGTCATGCTGGAAGACTTCAAGGGCTTTTTGGTCGCTGGCTTTCTCGGACCGACGGTGAGGATCGACTGGGGCGCGCCCTGGTGGAGGAGAGCTGGCAGACGTTCGAGGCAGACTTGTGAGAGGGCGGACAATAAGTATTTATAATACGTTCATTCGCGATACAACAGAGCACGCGAGAAAGTAGAAAAGCCAAACCAAGAACAGTAGGGAACCGAACAGCAGAAAATCCTTGGTAACAAAAAGACCGAAGGCTTACCCTCACTGAGTATTATGTGTCTTTAAACATCGACCGCGCGCTGCAGCGTGTGGATGCGGAAGCGGTTATGTTCCTCGACCCCGCCAACGTAGAGGTAGAGATCACCGTCGAGGGAGAGATAAAACCTGTTGCCCAAGGCATCGGCGATGGGATAGGACGCACCGACAAAGGTCTTATAGTCCTCGTAGGGGAGCTTCTCGAAGTCCTGAATGGTCTTGTCGAACTCACCGGCCTCGAGGCGGGCCTTGACCTGGCGTGCGATAAGGTCGCGCGAGGGCTCGGGAGCGGAGACGGACGGCCGGGACGAGTTGGCCTCCATACTGTGGAGGCCGGGAAGGGGAACTGGCCAGTTGTTCTCCGCATAGCGGCGGATCCACGCGGGGGGGTTCTCGATGCCCTGCTGGTAGGGAAGAGCATCTAGTAGGGTAAGCAAGTGATCGGGGCCCTGCTCTCGGACGAGTTTGCGGGCTACCTGGGGCCACATGCCGGTCTCGATGAGACTTTCGACGACGGCCAGGTCCCGGGGAGAGAGGTCGGAGACAGCGGTGGTGCGCTCGCGGACGAAGCGAGGGGAGATTCCGTAGTGGACCAGGTGAACGCCGGCTCGGCGCTCCTCGAAGTCTACACGGGTGAGGAAACCGCGCCTGACTAGCTCGCGATGTGCAGCGTCGAGGCGCTCCTTGATCTTAGAGGGCTGGTAGTAGATATCCGGCAGGGGGATTAGCTGCCTGAGCTGTTGGATCTCCACCGTCCACCTGAGCGTGCCCTTGCGCCTGACATCCACCAGGCCGTAGAGCGTCTTCGCGAGCGAGTTGTGCAGGGAGAAGTAAAAGTCCGAGTCCAGGCTTTTGAGGTAGTTGGCGTTGTAGGAGCGGACCAGTACCTCATCGAACTTTAGGATGTGGCGCTCAGCACGGTTTCCCCGGTGCTTGACCCGTCGGAAGGTCACACGCCAGGGCGAGAATCTCTGGCTCTCAAAGACTTCCCCCTCCATGTTGTAGAAGGCGTTTTCCGCATAGATATCGGCGGTCGCGATCCTGTGAAGGCTTTCGCGCACCCTCTCGTGGTTCTTGCCCGCCTTGGGGTTCTTGCTCATCAGCCGTAGCAGACCGTAGATGGTGAAGCTCACACGCCCGTCAGGCGGCATGCCCCCTCCCTGGTGGACGTGTCGCATTGTGGCTACGTAGACGTCCCGATCGGCTGGACCAGGCAAACCAAGCTCCCGGCCCCCAGTCACCTTCACGTACTGTTGCAAGCGCTGACCATTCGTGGTCAAAATCGTGTTGCGGACTTCCAGGCTCTCCTCAACTCTATCTCGGCTTTTGAAGAGGAACAGCGGCAACTCCTCCATGTTGACCTCCACATGGATGAGGGGCCCGTTCTCGAGCTCGAAGAGTCTCAGCTCTCTGATGCTGTTGTCCATCTTGTCCTTGGTTTTATCCTTGCCTTCTTCAAAAACATCAGGAGCATTAAACACAAATACATACAGTAACGCTAAGACAAGGCTCTCGCATTTTTCCTGCTATTGCAGGTAGATCATTCGCAGCTTTCATGGATGGTACGCCTATATTTCATGGGGGGTACGCCGTTTCTTCATGGACGGTACGCTAATATTTCCTCGGGGGTACGGCAACGTTCCTGAGGGGTACGCTGTTACTTCATGGACGGTACGCCTATATTTCATGGGAGGTACGCCATCAAGAGCCAACCTGCCTCGCCTATCTTCATGGGAGGTACGCCGTTTTCAAGGCCTCGGAAGGTCGCCAGCGATCCAGAACTTTCATGAGAGGTACGCCGTTTTCGGGACGGACGAAGCTACATAGACCCACGCGGGTCGGTTTCATGGAGAGTACGCCGTTTGGGTGCTCCTCTGGCCCGTCGTTTTTTGACTGTCTGGTGATGGCCTTCGCGACGCACTATCAGACGCCGTACATCTTCGGTTTTGATGGCGCCTGTTGGATGAAGCCGTCCATCTTACCGCCATCTGATATACAGTACGGCATCCCTGGCTCCGTGTGGGCCGCCATAATCGAGGTCCTCCGAATCGTGAAACGGCTGTATACATTGTTCGGTGGTAGGGATATCCTTCTCCGTGGGCACAGTCACAACGAACTTCTGGAAGCTGTCTGTGGGAGCTTCCTTAGTGAGTGACCACGACGTGAGCCCAGGCCACACTGGCCGTCGCGAGCATTATCAGGCAGGTGATCGATAGCAGTGCACACATCTGCTTAACTGGCTTCAAAATTTCTCCCTCGCAGTGCTAGATGCTTCTAGGAAATCTGCTCTGAAGCAGTCTAACGGGACTGTAGAAGTAGTCATATGGCCCTAAAGGGCCATTTGTGGTTATTCTGTTCCAACCGCTGCTTATAGCCCTTCTGAAGGTTTAGATCGTTGCGGGACGCTCCGCTTGGCATGCAGCACGAGCTCTACGCGGTTTTTCGCGTGCAGCTTCTGCATGATGCTCTTTATATGATTCTTGACCGTTTGCTCCGAGATGCGAAGCTTGGTCGCCACCTGCTTATTGGTCATAGCGTTGGCTACCAGGTGGAGCACTTCGTGCTCGCGCTTTGTCAGCGTCAGGTCCAGCTCTATCGGCGGTGCCGACGAGGTGAACTCAGTCAGGATACGTTGGGCCATAGCGCGTGGCAGCGCCGCGCCCTGCATCAGGTCCCGCAAGTATTCCAGCCAGTCCTCCAGTTCGAGGCTCTTTAGCAGATACCCTTGCGCCCCGCTCCTTATCGCCTCGAAGAGGTCGCCGGCGTCGTCGGAGACACTCAGGATGACAACCACCACTTGGGGTAGTTCTCGCTTGATCAGCCGCGTCGCAAGAAGACCATCGCAGCGCGGCATGTTGATGTCCATCAATACCAAATCGGGCTTAAGCTGCCTCGCAAGAACCAGGGCCTGAGAGCCATCCTCTGCTTCACCGATCACCTCGAAACCCGAGCCCCTTCTAAGAAGGGCGTGGATTGCTCTACGCGCCAAAGGACTGTCGTCAACCACCAGCACGCGCTTTACGTTCATGATGTTGCTCTCGGCAGGTGCACTGTTACACGGGTTCCGTGCCCGGGGAGTGACTCTAGCTTTAGGTTACCGCCCGCTATCTGTGCCCTCTCTTGCATGACGGTGAGCCCGTAGCGTTCTTCTCGCGGCGTTGTGGTCGTGTCAAACCCGACACCTTCGTCGGACACTTCGACTATTGTTTCTTCCTCAAGCGCCTTTAGCCTGATCATGGCGTGTTGCGTTCGACCGTGTCGCTGGGCATTGATGAGGGCTTCTTGGACAATCGATAAGACATGCTGCTGGGATGAGACGGGGAGAGAGACGCGTCCCGTCACCTCACAAGTTACTTGTATCCCCAACCGTTGAGCGAGTTCGGTTGCGGTACGTCGCACCGCTTCGCCAAAGTCCTCAAGCTCGACCTGTTGCTTCAGGTCCGCGATAATGGCTCTGACCCGATGGTGGGTAGCTTTTATCTCTTCTCGCGCTGTTCGAAGCTCG
>JAFAPF010000245.1 GCA_019247245.1 Rubrobacter sp.
TGCCGATTAGTATGAAACGCCTGGCCCCGACCTCAGCCGCTGCTTCGGCGAGCCTGCGGGTTCCTTCCGCGTTGACTAGGAAATAGTCCTCTTCCTGCCGGGCCCTGGTTATGCCTGCGGCGTGAATGACCACGTCGGCACCGTTGAGCGCTCCGTTCAAGCCGTCGGACCCGCTCAAGCTCAGCGGCACAAGCTCCACCGGGAGGCCGGATATCCAACGGGTGTCGCTCGTTGTCCGGGCCCCGCACCGGACCCTGTAACCGGCGTCGACGAAGGCCTCAGCGAGGTGGCTACCGACGAAGCCCGTTGCACCGGTGATCAAGACGCGCTCGCGATTTTTTGCGCTATACATTCGAACGCCTTCGGACGTGTTAGTGGATCTCCTTCTGGTAGAGCCGGTAGGTCTTGTAACGTTTCGCGCCGTAGGCCTCGATAACATGATTTATGGCCCTGTTGTCCTCCAGCGTCCACGAGCACTCACAGCTCTTGTAGCCCTTCGCCATGGCGCGCTTGTACAGCTCGCCTAGCAGCACCAGCTCTAGCCCCCTGTTACGGTACTCGGGCAACATACCCATAATCGGTAGCCGCGCACGGTCGATGATCCTGTTGCGGTTCAGGAAATGGAAGATCCCGAAAGGCAATAGCCGACCCCGCATGCGCTTGAGGACCTGATTGACATCGGGCAAGACTATGGCTAGCCCGGCCGTCCGGCCGTCCAGCTCGATGAAGGTGGCCAGGTCCGGGTCGAGGATAGGCTTGAACTCACGGACCAAGTGGTCGAATTCAGCGTCGGTATACCTGACGAAGCCCCAATTCTTCTCCCAGGCGTGGTTGTAGATCTTCTTGGCGAGCTCCAGCTCCTCCTCGAAACGCTTCATATCGAGGGAGCGGATTGCCGGGTCATGGCGTCTGCGGACCCGCTCGATCAGGCGTGCGGCCCTTTCTCCCATCGCCTGATCCCGCTCGAAGAGCCAGGCGTAGAGGTCCTTGACCTTGCGATAGCCAGTAACCTCGACGTATTGCTGGTACTCGGGTGGGTTATAGGGCATCATGACGTAGGGATCGGTGTCGAAGGCGTCCACCTGTAGGCCCGCGCTGTGGTTCAGCGAGGGGTTCGCGGGACCCCGCACCGCGCTGCGTCCCAGCGCTCGCGCCCAGCCATCGACGCGCTCGAACAAAGCTTGCGCGGCCTCGGCGTCTTTGGCTTCGAAGAAACCGAAAAAGACGAGGTTGTCACCGTGAGTTCGATTGTGGTTGTCGTCATCGATGCCGGCGATGCGTCCTACGATCTCGCCGTTTCGCTCGGCGAGCAACAACTCGACCCGGGCATGCTCATAGAAAGGGTTCTTCTTCGGGTCAAGGTTGGTCCGCTCGCTCATGAGCAGGGGAGTGACCCAGTGCGGATCTTTGCGGTACCTAGCGAACGGGTACTTGATGAACCGCCTCAGATCGGTGCGGGAGCGAACTTCTCGGACGTTGGTCATGCCAGATCGCATCATAGGAGCCACCGGTGCCCGTGTCCACCACAGGTCAGAACGTCGCAACGGACCGAGCTTCGACCGTGCAGTATAAATGCACTAAAAAGGGGCGGTAGCACGATACGCTACCGCCCTCTCAAGCTGTTAGTTAGGAGCCGGGCTTCAGGACGACCTTGCTGTAACCCTCCTCACGCTGGTCGAACCTGTGGTAGGCATCCGGCGCCTCCTCAAGCGGTAGGTCCTGGGAGACCACAAAGCTCGGGTTGGCCCGTCCGGCCACTATCATGTCGCGCAGGGCCCGGTTGTAGCGCTTGACGTTACACTGTCCGGTGCCCATGGCAAGACCCTTCTCGAAAAACCTGCCGATCTCGAAAAGGAGCCGTCCGGCGGCGGCCTCCTCGGTCGGTGCTCCAGGGTCTTCGGGCAAGTACAGCCCTACTACCCCAAGCCTGCCGGTCGGCCGCACGGTCTCGACGAGCTGGTTCAAGACGATCGCGGGCTGCTCTTCCTCGCCGCCGGAAACCGTGGCCTGGTAGCCGACCGCGTCGATGCCCTTGTCAGAGCCGTGGCCGTCCGTCTGTTCCTGGATGTATTCGATCGGGTCTACCTCGTCGAAGTTCACGGGTACACAGCCGATACTCTCCGCCAGTTCCAGGCGATTCGGCACCCGGTCTACCATGAAAACCCGCTCGGCGCCCCTGAGGAACGAGGAGTAAGCGGCCATGATGCCCACCGGCCCCGCACCGTAGACGGCGACAGTGTCTCCAACCCCGACATCGGCCATCGCGGCCCCGTGGTACCCGGTGGGGAAGATGTCTGAGAGGCAGGCGAAGTCGTCCTCGAACTCATCGCCCTCCTCGCCGGGGAGCCGCAGGGCGTTGAAGTCGGCAAAGGGCACCCTTAGGTACTCGGCCTGCCCGCCGGTGTACGGGCCCATACCGACGTAGCCGTACGCGCCGCCAGCGCCGTTGGGGTTGACGGTCAGGCAGAAACCAGTGTAGCCGGCCTCGCAGTTCTCGCAGAACCCACACGCCACGTTGAACGGCAGGTTGATGCGGTCGCCCACGTTTAAGGATGCGACCCCGTCCCCGATCTCCTCGATAATACCCATGTTCTCGTGCCCGAAGATAATCCCCGGCTCGGCGACGGTGCGGCCCTCGTACATGTGCAGGTCCGATCCGCAGATGGCCGTCGACGTGACCCGTATTACTACGTCGGTTGGGTCCTGGATCCTCGCGTCCTCGACCTCCTCGACATCGACCTTGAATGGTTCCTTGTACACCACGGCTTTCACGAACTAATCACCCCTTTTCATATTGCGGAGGTATCCCCGTTGTGGGCTCCTCACTCCTTGAGCAGGAGGTATTTATGCTTGCACTTACCCTGCACGGTGGCGGGGACGAACGTCCCCCACTATCGCTCGTTCTCTCTCATGCCTCCTTTCCCCAGGCCCTACCACCAACGCTATATATATCCACCGTCTCAAATGCCCAAACCTCGCACAACGCCTCTAAAGGTCGCCGGAGAAATCCGGGAGAAACCTCGTCGAATGTGCGCCCGGAAAGAGGTTTCGCACCAAGAGCAATGCGTTTAAAATGCGTTTAAAATTGTTCGTCTGGGGAGAACTAAAGGGATACATTGCGAGAAGGGAAGGAGCAAGGTTTGTTCCTCAAGGTAGCAGACGCGGACGAGTTGTGGTCTAAGATCAAGAACCACGTCGGCACAACGGTGAAGCATCCGCTCAGCCCGGCGAGCCGCGAGCTTAGAGCCAGGATCAAAGACCCGGGGGTGAAGAAGTCGGTTAGCGTATGCCCGTACTGCGCGGTGGGCTGCTCGACGTTGGTCTACCACCGCGAAGGGCGCATCATAGACATCGAGGGGAACCCGGACAGCCCCGTCAACGCCGGTACCCTCTGCCCCAAGGGTTCGGCGATCTACGGGATGGTCGTCTCACCGCATCGCTGGACGAAGGTCAGGTACCGCAGGTCCTACTCGGACCACTGGGAGGACCTCTCTTTGGACGAGGCAATGAATATGATCGCCGAGCGGGTCAAGCGGAGCCGCGATGAGACCTTCGAGGAGACCAACGAGGAAGGCAAGAAATTCAACCGCTCGATGGCGGTAGCTTCCGTCGGCGGCGCCACCATCGACAACGAGGAGAACTACCTCATCACCAAGCTGCTGCACTCGTTGGGGTTCGTACGAATTACAAATCAAGCACGAATATGACACAGTTCCACGGTGCCCGGTCTGGGCATCACGTACGGTAGGGGCGGCGCTACCACCCACCTGATGGACCTGCAGAACTCCGACTGCATAATAATACAGGGCTCCAACATGGCGGAGGCCCATCCGGTGGGCTTCCGGCATCCGATGATCGCTAGGGAGAAGGGGGCGACGCTAATCCACGTCGATCCGCGCTTCACGCGCACGAGCGCCATGTGCAACATCTACGCGCCGATCAGAGCCGGGACGGATATAGCATTCTTGGGCGGACTCATAAACTATGTCATAGAGAATGAAAAATACTTCGAGGAGTACGTAGTCAACTACACTAACGCCCCCACCCTTATAACCGAAGACTACGAGGACCTGGACGAGACGGGCCTCTTTATCGGCTGGGACGAGGAGCGGCAGGGGTACAACCCGGAGTTCTGGCGCTACGAGGGCGCGCCCATCGACTATGCGCCCGTCGGGGGTAGCCAGGGCGCCATCACAGGCTCCGGCTCGGAGGCCGGCGGGGGGGAAGAGGCCGCACCTGAGGGCGAGCGCCCGACCGACGAGAGCCTCCAGCACCCGCGATGCGTGTTCCAGATCCTCAAGCGCCACTTCTCCAAGTACACCCCGGAGATGGTCGAGCGCATAACCGGCTGTCCCGAAGACGCCTTCCTCAAGGTCGCTGAGATCATCTGCGAGAACTCTGGGCGCGAGAAGACGACGGCTTTCTGCTACGCCGTCGGCTGGACCCAACACTCCAAGGGCGTCCAGATCATCCGCGCCGCGGCCATCTTGCAGCTCCTTTTGGGGAACGTGGGCCGGCCCGGCGGTGGGGTGATGGCCCTCAGAGGACACGCGACCATCCAGGGCTCGACGGATATCGCCACCCTGTACAACATCCTCCCCGGTTACCTGACGATGCCGGACGTGAACAAGCAACACGACACGTGGGAGGACTACGTAGAGGAAGAGACCGCTGCTACGGGGTGGTTGAGCAACTTCCCCAAGTACATCAGCAGCATAATGAAGGCCTGGTACGGTGAGGACTTCGACGTCGAGGACGGGCAGCTCTTCGATTACTTCCCGCGACTCTCCGGCGACCACTCGTACTACCCAACGATCATGCAGATGAAGGACGGCAACGTGAAGGGCTGCTTCGTCTTCGGGCAGAACTTCGCGGTCGGAGGACCGCACGCCAGGATGGCTCGCGACGGTCTCCGCAACCTCGACTGGCTAGTCATCTTGGACGCCTTCGAGGTGGAGACCGCCACAGCCTGGAAGGCCGACGGGGTGGACCCCAGCGAGTGCGGCACGGAGGTCTTCTTCATACCTTCGGCGCTCATCGCCGAGAAAGATGGCTCCTTCACTCAGACCCACCGTATGTTGCAGTGGCACGACAAGGCCGTCGATCCGCCCGACGACGCAAGGAGCGATGCCTGGTTCGTCTTCCATCTGGGACGTAGGCTCAAGGAGCTCTACAAGGACTCTAAGAATCCGCGCGACTCATTGATCAGGGCGATGACCTGGGACTACCCAACCGAGGGCGAGCACGAGGAGCCAGACATAGAGAGCATCTTAAAGGAGATAAGCGGCTACCACGTAGCCGACGGCTCGCCGGTGAGCAACTTTCTAGAGCTCAAGGACGACGGCTCGACGGCATGCGGGGGTTGGATCTACTCGGGCGTCTATGCCGACGGGGTTAACCAAGCTCGCAGGCGCAAGCCGGCCCGGGAGCAGTCGTTGATGGCCCCGGAGTGGGGCTGGGCGTGGCCGGACAACCGTCGCGTCCTCTACAACCGTGCTTCGGCAGACCCCGAAGGCAAGCCCTGGAGCGAACGCAAGAAGCTTATATGGTGGGATGAGGAGCAGGGGAAGTGGACCGGTTTAGATAACCCAGACTTTATACCGACCAAGCGTCCCGACTACCGCCCGGGGTCCGACGCCGAGGGTCTCGACGCGATCCCCGGTAACGGACCGTTTATCATGCAGGGCGACGGAAAGGGGTGGCTCTTCGCCACCGTAGGCCTCACGGATGGACCCTTGCCGGTCCACTACGAGCCGGTCGAGTCACCGGTCTCGAACCTGCTCTACTACCAGCAATACGACCCCGCTGCTAGGACGTTCGATCGGCCCGACAACCCGTACAACAAGAGCTTAGACCCGAAGTACCCATGCGTGGTCACCACCTATCGGCTCACCGAGCACCATACCAGCGGTGCAATGAGCCGTTGGATCCCTTGGCTCAACGAGCTGCAACCGGAGCTCTTCGCCGAGATCGATCCGGAGCTAGCCGAACAGAAGGATATACAGAACGCCGATTGGGTCACCATCGAGACCACCCGCGGCAAGATCCACTGTAAGGCTCTGGTGACCGACCGCGTGCCGATCCTGGCCTTCGAGGGCGAGAGCATCCACACCATAGGCCTCCCCTACCACTGGGGGCCGAACGGGCTGGTCAAAGGCGACGTGGTCAACGACTTGGTGCCGGTCTCGCTGGAGTCCAACGTCGCCATCCACGAAGCCAAGGCTTTCACCGCCAACCTGAGGAAGGGGCGCGTGTGAGCGAAGCCCGCGAAAGGATGCAGCAGGAGCTGATGGACCTCGGGGCGTGGCTAACCGAGCACCCAGAGGCTAGAAAGAACCTCAAGCCCGTTCGCAGCAGGGTGGTTCTGGACCCCGGAGTCTACTACAACTCGGGGACAGGGATGATAGAGCGGGTCCACACGCCCCAGCACATCGCCCTCGGTACCAGGATGTTCCGCGTAAATAGCGATCCCGCCGCGCCAATAGAAAAGATCCGGCGCCGTGTACTAGGAAGGAAGTAAAGTGGCGACAGGATTCTTGACCGACACCACGGTCTGTATCGGTTGCAAGGCCTGTGAGGTGGCCTGCAAGCAGTGGAACCAGATCCCCGCTGACGGCTACGAGCTTACCGGCGCCTCCTACGACAACACCAAACACCTCTCGGGTACCACCTGGCGCCACGTAGCCTTTATCGAGAACCCCAAGAAGAGACGCCTTACCGGAGATGTAGATCTCGTGGCTTTGGCCGAGGACGTGCGGGAGCAGCTCCCGCACGGGGCGGAGCTCGATGCCTTGGGGCGCTGGACGTTCATGAGCGACGTCTGCAAGCACTGCGTCGAAGCCCCCTGCCAGCAGGCGTGCCCGACGGGCGCGATCATCCGCAACGAGTTCGATAACGTCTATATCCAGCCCGACGTCTGTAACGGTTGTGGATACTGTGTACCGGCCTGCCCCTACGGGGTAATCACCAACATTCCCGACGATGGCAGGGCCTTCAAGTGCACCCTCTGCTACGACCGCCAGCGCGACGGGTTGGAGCCCGCCTGCGCCAAGGCCTGCCCGACAAACTCCATCATGTTCGGCGATGTAGAAGAGCTCGAGGCAATAGCCGAAGAACGCATCGCCAGCTTACAGGCCAAAGGCTACACCAACGCATTTATCTACGGCACACCCGAGGTTGGAGGAACCGGCGGCATCGGGGGCAACCACTCCAAGTTCATCCTCATGGACGAACCGGAGACCTACAACCTGCCGCGGCACCCGTTCATGCCGCAGGATAAGGTCAAGCCCGCCGTGGTCGGGATCGCGGTGGCTGCCGGGGTGCTCAGCGCCGTCGTAGCTTTGGCATTCCGGGACTAGAGAGGGGAGAAGGTGGCGGACACTACACAGGAGAGCCTCCAGGGGTGCGACGGGCAGGTGGAAGGAGGAACCGAGACCTCCCACCACCCGAGGACCGATCCCCAGAGGGATGACAAATGGTACTACGGCATCGCGCCGCTAAAGCCCGCGCACTGGGTATGGGAGATCTGGTTGTACTTCTGGCTCGGGGGGATAGGGGCCGGGGCTCATCTGGCCTCGGTCGTCGGCCAACTACTTGGTTGGAAGGACAAGGCGTTCTTCCGGGCCAGCCGCTACACTGTGTTAGTCACCATGATCATTAGTCCGGTGCTCTTGATCCTGGATCTGGGCAGGCCCGAGCGGTTTCTTAACATGCTCCGTATCCTGAAGCTACGCTCGCCGATGTCTTTGGGTTCCTGGGCGCTGTTTGTCTTCGGCAACTTGGGCGGCCTAATAGCCGCCTCCCAAGCCGCCCGGGACGGGCTCCTCGGTCGCAACCCCTTATCCCGTACGTTGGCGAAGTTGGTTCCGGACCGAGCCCTGTCCGTGTTGGCTCTCCCGTTCGCGCTCTTCGTCGGAGCGTACGGGGGGATACTCATCGCGGCGACCTCGATCCCCATGTGGGCTCGCAACTGGTTCTTGATGGGCCCGACCTTCCTGGCCTCGGGTGTCTCCACGGGGCTCTCGATGCTCTCGTTTATCCTGCACCTCGGCGAGTGGGGGGAGAAGCGCACCTTGCAAGCCCTCCATCGCGCTGAGAGGCTCATACTCCTTATTGAAGCCGGGCTTATGGCCGCCTCACTGATAAAGATGGGCCGGTGGGGCAAGCCCTTGCGCACCAAGAACCTCGCACCGCT
>JAFAPF010000229.1 GCA_019247245.1 Rubrobacter sp.
TGATTAAGCTCATCTCAGCTCCTCTAGCCTAGGCCGGGGTTATCATGAGCCTCCGGTTCTCCTTGTACCGCTGTAGCTGTTTGGAGTGTCTCTTAGCGGGTACGAGAGTATTCGCTAAGAGACATTTTGCGAAAGACACTAAGAGGAGGAGGTTAATAGCTTATGGCAGAGCCTGAAGGGCGTACCGAGCAGGCCATCAAGGTTCGCCAGGTAACCGATGTCCACGGCAATTACAACGAATGGGAAAGAGATCAGCCCGGCGAGTTCTCTCTGGAGTTCATTCTCGATGATGGGGCAGACGAGTACGTGCTCCGACCTCCTGCTGATGACGTTAGGACGTTGATGATGATGGATAAGGCGCAAAGCATGTACTTTGATACGGACCGTGGAGTACTGATGTTGCGAGGTCTGGATTAAGAACGAGGGGTAGAGCACATCTTTGTGGGCCGAGGTCCCCTAGAGGGCTTCGGCCTTGTCGCAAGTAATCGCACGTGGGTAGTATTGATTATGCTCCTCACGTAAATGGCCAGGTGCCTTTACCACCATGACCCCTACCTCATGTTCCCTCTCCCAAGGATTCCTCATCCGGTGCGTAGATCTTCTCGAAATAGCGCCGGATTAGGCATTGTTTTCTAGTGTCATAGCCCTTTCACTTTCGTCCTGCCGGGGTAGTTCCTACTAATACTACGATCATGCACACGGGGAAGCTCCGCGCCTGACCGGCACGGGTTTTCACGAATTTCCAATTATCGGCAGCCTACCTAAGCACCTATGACTTTAGATAGGACTTCTCTCTCTGCCACCCACCGCCTTAAACTACCCTAGACATGAGAAGAGCCTGAACCCCTCTACAGAGAAGATCCTCTATCTTCCCCTGAAACCTTTCGCCCCCATCGCTCGTCTAAAGAGCAGAAGCTGGAAAATGGAAAATGGAAAACGAGGCGAGGACGAGGAAAGGAGAACAACAAGGCTTGCGAGGACGAGGAAAGGAGAACAACAAGGCTTGAAGGCCAAAAAGCTCCGTGGAGGTAGCCCACGTAGTGGAACGTAACCGAAGAAGGAGAAACACATGGGTGGCAAGAGCAGTAAGCAAGATAGAGGTGAAGGCGCAATGGACAAGGCCAAGGGCCGCATGAAGGAAGCTGCTGGCGCAGTAACGGGGAATGAGGAAAAGAAGGATGAGGGTCGTGCAGACCAAACGAAGGGCACCTTCGAGGAGAAGAAGGGCAAGCTGAAGGACGTCTTCAAGTAAGCAAAGCATTTGTCTGGGTGGGCCGGAGCTCCTAGGCGGTCCCCGGCCCTCTCGACTGGGATTGATAGCGTTACAAGTCCTAGGGTTGGGTAGCCCGCGCTCGCCGGCAAGTACTGTATCAGGCCGGGATGGGTATACCGAATTTACTACTGAGGGGTACCGCAGGCGGGGGCAAGCAATTCTTGCCAGCAACGATTCATCTAAAGCCCACTCAGAGGTGCGAGGCTGGTTCTCACTAGTGAGACCCTGGAGAGGGTTTGTATAACCCCGCAGGGGGTCACTTTGGGCCCCGGCTTTCTTTTGATGCCATCGGCATCTGAGTTTTCGGTAATTTCTAAATACTCGTCGAAAAGTTCCTCTTAGGTGTTACAAGGTGAGAGATCCGTGACCTGCTACAACTTCCTACTTATGGTCGTAGCTACTACTTCCTTATCTAGACGCGGATCTCTCGTTGCTAAAGTAAAAGCCTTATTAGGCGCAGCACATCGGCTACGTAGCACATCTTATGTTCGTACTTATGTTCGTAGGTCCGACCCGCAACCGTAGGAGTGGCCGATAGAGGAGAGCGTGTTTCGCCAAGTCTTATGATGAGTTGGATAGGTCTCCGATAATTTAAGGGTTATCGCCAGCTTACATCCTCACTGTATTACAAGCAGCCAGCGAAGAAAGAGAGGGCTGCTGAGACGCTGACCTAGACAACGAATAGTGCCAACGCCTTGAAGAAGGAGGCCCGCGAGCGTTCCTAGCATCATAAGCTAGCAGTTAACGGTGCCACGAACCAAAAACAACATGGTTAGCATACCTCAATCGGTAGGTGCAGCACCTTGGCCATGTGGCCCATTGTTTCTGTTGAGCTTTGTACAGAAGGACATATCTATGTTACGCTACGTTAAAGATAATTAAGTGCTGTTTTCGTACGCCTTAGGCGAGAAGAAGGAGGCAAGGAAGTTGAAGAAGTGGGTGATGTTGGCAGCGATGCTGGCTGTAGTGATAGTGGTGGCTGCCCCGGCCATAGCGCAGGTAACCCAAGGGTTCAGCGAGTCGGGTCCCACGAGCGGACCGGCTTCGCCTGCGGTCGCGATCAGCAACACGGGCAACAACGCCAACCTGTGTCCGAGTGCTCAGCAGGCTGCTCAAACGGGCAACGTTTCCGAGGAGCAGGGTGCCTCTCAGTACGACCTCACGCAGGGCGACCTAAGCTTTGCGGGCAGCTCGATCACGATAACCCCCGCGACTACCTCTGACTGTACGCAGAGTACCTCGCAGGCTGCGGCAGCCAAGTAAGGGATAAGCAAAACCTGGTTGGTAGGCGAAAGGGCCGGGGCTTTCACGCCCGGCCCTCTTGTCATGACCATCGGTTTCTAGATTTTCGGTTATTTCTGACTCTAGGCAGCTCGGGCTTCTTGGGTATTACAAGCGGGCAGCAAAAATACACAATACAGTGTAGAAACAGTGTAGAAACGTGCGGTAAGTAGTGCTGCTACGATGCAAGTACATGGGTGGTATGGTTCGTACTACCTTCTCACCACCTAACAACCCGGTGCCCTACTCTTCCTTTCCCACTCCAGAGAGGACACCAACTTCTAGCACTCGCGATAATACGCAATTGCTGATATGTACCGTATCTCGGGCTACACCCTTCCTCTTGGGTAAAAGGGTATAAGGAAACGCCAAAGGGTGGAGGCCGGTAGAAGGCAGCTCCTTCGTTGGAGTTGTGTGGTGACCACGTGGATGCAAGGAGGCTACCTGTTACTAGCCCTTCTATTCCCGGTTCACCACGCGCAAACCGCTAATAGATTCCCCGGATACGTCTAGGGATGGCGAGGAAAGAGGGAGCTGGGGAACGCAACGATATGACTAGCCTGTTAGGAAATCCCCGATACTACAACAGAGCGATCTAATTTTACGGCAGCGCCTAGCCACACAATAAGAGGGCTGAAGCCTCATGAAGGACCAAGCTGCGTGAGGCTGTGGTTATAAGCAGGGCGCCTGGAGTCCTAGACACTAGAGAGGGTTTAGGGCGCCCCCGAGGCTAGTGGAGGGCCACCCTAAACCCTCTTAAAAGCCAGGCTCGTTGGTAACGGAGACAACACTCGGCCTAATGTGAGAGAGAAAGATCCGTGTCTTAGGAGGTTGAGGACTCTAAAACTATGTTTTAAGAAGGAGATAGCGGGCCCTATCGCTGTTTATCGCGTCTCTAATGATAGAAGAAAGAGGTGCTTGCTTGAGTTAAAGGGCAGTTAAAGGTGGGTTAACCCTGTGAATCTTATACCTAGATACTATGCTCCTATTGTAGATGACCGCTACTCGTTGTGGGTAATCACTGCTTATGGTGGATAAGTGCATCAAAGGAGGTCGGCCTGGTGCTGATGGTGGAGTTGGTTTGTCCGCGAACTGCTTGGCCCACACAGGTTCGTGACCCTGAGGAAGAGAGTTTGAGAGGAGGTTGCCACGGATGCTCCATCCTTACCCTTGCGCTGTGCATGAAATAGGGAAGTAGCTGCTCGCGTGAGTTAAACGGCCGCAAAGTGGGTTAAATCTCAGTGCAGCCACAAAGAGAGGGTCGAAGCCCCAGAATAGGACCCCCGTCCCATGTTACCCTTTCTGCTTTAAGCCCCTCACGGTCGCTGGCTCCTAGGGCCGTCACTGTTCTAGCCTGCGTCTGGCCTCCATATAGGCCGCTTCCGCCATAGCTAAGGCGCTGCTTACACGATGGATTAGGTCCCGATAATTAGGCTCATTCTCTATTCCCGTTTGCCATAAGCGGTTTCTTGTAGCCCTAAGCCTTTGGGTAGCCTCCTTAAGGGGTATCCATTACCTCACCAAGGATTATCTCTTCATCGTCCACCCTCTGATTCTCTAGTACTCATGCCAATACAAAATAGCCAATTTGGGTCATGTGCTGAGGCTCGGCCAGTGCCAGACTAATATTGCTATCGCGAACAGGGACGGAGAATCTCCTCTACCACCTTCTTCTTCTCCGCCCCAAAATGTGCCACTTGGTCGAGGCGTCGGACTCTAGCGTTATGCAGACTAAAGACGTAAGCTAAGAGAAGGGTCGAGAAGGGAGAACATGTACCAGATGCCCGGGGAGGTCCGGCCCTTCTTCTTTGCATGAAACCATAGACATCAGCCGGTAGGTAAAAACAAAATCTACTTGATTTGTCCTCAAGCAGATTGCCTGATAGTCATCGCTAAATGCAACCTATGATCGAGAATTACTGCCATAAGGCGTTGCCTATAGGTTCGACACGCTTACAGCTGGTGCCATACTTATCTATCTGCTCGGCGACGCAGCCGAGCCTCCACATAGGCGGCCTGGGTCATCATCGGGGCTGCGAACACACGCTTAAAGAGATCTTCGGCACCAGACTGGACGCTCATCTCGGCCAACGACAATACCTCCAGGGTACTCTTGATATTCTGCAAAGCATCTTCGAGATTGTCTACGACCTCCTCAAGAGCAGCTTCTTGGCGCG
>JAFAPF010000276.1 GCA_019247245.1 Rubrobacter sp.
CGAGGAATTGGGGAAAGAACGTGACTCTCATCTCCTCTATCACGTTGGCGGGCATGGGTCCTTCGATGCTCATCGAAGGACCTTCAGATGGAGAGTCCTTTGGACTCTACCTCAACGAGGTACTCGGTCCGAGGCTTTCGCCCGGACGGATAGTCGTGATGGACAACCTCTCCTGTCCACAAGAACCGCCGGGTAAGGGGGTTTTGATCGAGGAGGACGGATGCGAGCTGTGGTTCCTCCCGGCCTACTCACCCGACCTCAACCCCATCGAGCAAACGTTCTCCAAGGACAAGGGAGGCTCAGGAAGGCGAAAGCTGGCAGCCTCGACGCACTGTTCGAGGCTACGAGAGAGGCGCTATGCTTGGTCACCGAGGAGGATGCTTGCGGTTTCTTCTCGCACTGGGGGTACGTCGAGCCGAGGGTCCGCTCTTTATGAAAACTGTTTTAAGCCCAGGGGATTTTACGTTTCCGAAACGTGATAAGGGACAGTCTCCCGATCAGCTCGCGGCGGCAACCTCGGGCAGGAGGTCGCGCAGGAACCGCCCTGTGTGTGAGGCTTCGACCTGGGCGATCTCCTCAGGGGTGCCGGTAGCGACCACTTCGCCACCGGCATCGCCGCCCTCAGGGCCGAGGTCTATGACGAAGTCGGAGGAGCCGATCACATCGAGGTTGTGTTCGATGACGATAACGGTATTTCCTGCATCTACGAGACGGTGCAGGATGCTGAGAAGCCTCTCAACGTCGGCGAAGTGTAGGCCGGTGGTGGGCTCGTCGAGTATATAGAGGGTCTTGCCGGTAGCCCTCTTGCCGAGCTCACTGGCGAGCTTGACCCTTTGTGCCTCGCCACCTGAGAGGGTGGTGGCGGGCTGTCCGAGCCGGATATAACCAAGGCCTACGTCGCGTAGAGTGTCCATGCGGCGGGCTATGGCGGGCACCGTCGCAAAGAACTCGCAGGCCTCGTCTACGGTCATCTCAAGGACGTCGGAGATGCTCTTGCCCTTGTAGGTAACACGCAAAGTCTCGGTGTTGTAACGGCGGCCCTTGCAGACCTCACAGGGAACATAGACGTCGGGAAGGAAGTGCATCTCTATACGGATCTGACCGTCACCCCGGCAGGCCTCGCATCTGCCACCCTTGACGTTGAAGGAAAAGCGGCCTGGCTTGTAACCTCTTATCTTCGCCTCCGGCGTGGATGCGAAGAGCTGCCTTATATGATCGAAGACCTTGGTATAGGTGGCGGGATTGGAGCGTGGGGTACGCCCGATAGGGCTCTGGTCTATATCTATAACCTTGTCTACGCCCTCAACGCCTCTTATCCCCGCGTGCCGGCCCGGACGGTGCTTACCACGACCGACGGCGTTGGCGAGGGCCTTGTAGAGGATCTCGTTGACCAGCGTGCTCTTCCCCGAACCCGAGACGCCTGTCACGCAGGTAAAGACACCCAGCGGAAACTCCACGTCTACGCTCTTGAGGTTGTGCTCCATCGCTCCGAGGAGCACTACGGTGTCGGTCGGCTCCCGTCTGCTTCCAGGCGGTTCGATGCGACGGCGTCCAGCCAGAAAGTCTCCGGTCACGGAGTGCTCCTCAGCCTCGATGTCCGCGACGCTACCTTGCGCGACGATCTCACCGCCGTGTATCCCCGCTCCAGGACCCACGTCCACGACATGGTCAGCCGAACGGATCGTCTCTTCGTCATGCTCGACGACTATAAGGGTATTGCCCAAATCTCGCAGCTTCGTCAGCGTCGCCAAGAGCCGCCGGTTGTCTCGCTGGTGCAGCCCGATGGAAGGCTCGTCGAGGACGTACAGCACGCCCACCAGACCGCTCCCGACCTGGGAGGCAAGCCGGATGCGCTGTGCCTCCCCGCCCGAAAGGGTCCCGGCCGAACGGCTCAAGGTGAGGTAACCGAGACCTACATCAACGAGGAAGCCAAGTCGTTCGCGTACCTCCTTTACGACCCGTTCGGCTATGATCCACTCGCGCGGATTGAAGTTGACGGCGTCGAAGAACCTTTGGGCGTCTGTGACGCTCAACTGCGTGAACTCATAGATGTTCTTCTCCCCCACCATAACA
>JAFAPF010000285.1 GCA_019247245.1 Rubrobacter sp.
GAGAGAAGCTGCTTCTTCACCTCTTTGACAAGTACATATGAAGAAGACCCAAGTCTCAGTCGTGTCTTGGAGAGACTCGCCGCGACGATAGCCAAGCGTCATCGGGAGATGCCCGAAGGCTCCTATACGGCAGAGCTTATAGCTCAGGGGACGATGCGTGTTGCTCAGAAGGTCGGTGAGGAGGCAGTCGAGGTCATCATCGCTGCCCTCGAAGGGAAGAGGCTCGCCGAGGAGTCGGCGGATCTACTCTACCACTTGTTGGTCTTACTGGAGGAGGGGAGCATAAGGCTGGAGAAGGTGGCGAAAGTGTTGAATGAACGTCACCGGTAGAAATCTGATACCCGGCCTCTCCGAGGCTCGGCGCCTCGCGCGGGAATACGATGTCGTGCCCTTATATGCGGAGTTCATAGGAGATCTCGAGACACCGATCTCCGCCGCTCTCAGGTTTGCAGATGAGGAGAGTATGTTTCTTCTGGAGAGTGCCGAAGCTGCTGAGCGCTTCGGCCGCTACTCTTTCTTGGGCTTTGATCCCCGGCGCACCCTTTCTTACGAGAACGGCATGTACACGATCGTGGACGCCGACGGAGTGCGGGAGATGGCTGCGAAGGATCCATTCCGTGGGCTCGCCGAGCTCATCGGCGAAAAGAGCGTCGCCCCCCTGCCGAACCTCCCGGCCTTTGTCGGGGGAGCGGTGGGCTATTTCTCTTATGACGCCGTGCGCTATCTAGAGAAGCTACCGAATGCGCCGCCCGACGACCTCCGCGTGCCTGAGGCGTACTTCGCGGTGACGGATACCCTGATCGTATTTGATCATCTGCGGCACAAGGTGCTCGTTATCTCTCTTATAGATTTTGCGAGGCTGCGAGACGTCGAGGGCGAGGGCTTCACCGCGGCCTACCGTCGGGCGGGGGACGACATCCGCCGGGTCGCGGAAAGGCTCGCAGCTACGACTGTGCACCATCATACGTTTCCCTCCGGTAATGGAGAGTTGGAGGTATCCTCGAACTTCACTCGCGGCGACTACGAGGAGGCCGTGGAAAAGGCCAAAGAATATATCCGAGCGGGAGATGCGTTCCAGATCGTGCCTTCCCAGCGCTTCTTCGCCGAGGTGGGCGATCTCGATCCGTTCCTCCTCTACCGAGGCTTACGTACCGTCAACCCTTCACCTTATATGACTTATCTGAGGCTGGGAAACCTGGCGCTTGTCGGTGCCTCGCCGGAACCGTTGGTGCGTGTCGAGGGGCGGCACGTAATGACCCGTCCGATAGCAGGCACCCGCAGACGCGGGATGACCCCCGAAGAAGACGCGCTCCTCGCCGAGGAGCTCTTGGCCGATGCCAAGGAGCGGGCCGAACACGTCATGCTCGTGGATCTCGGGCGCAACGACTTAGGAAGGGTAGCGAAAGTAGGCACGGTGAGCCTCGAAAGCTTCATGGAGATAGAGCGCTATTCTCACGTTATGCACATCGTGTCGACCGTGACGGGACTCTTGCGCGAGGATTACACAGCACTCGACGCTTTAGCCGCTGCGTTTCCCGCTGGCACTGTCTCGGGAGCGCCAAAGGTGCGGGCGATGGAGATCATAGACGAGCTTGAGCCTACTCGCCGTGGTCCCTATGCGGGTGCTACCGGCTACTATGGTGTGGACGGCCGTCTTGACACCTGTATAACCTTGCGCACCGCCCTCCTCAAAGATGGTTTCGCTCACTTTCAGGCTGGCGGCGGAGTCGTCGCTGATTCGGTGCCTTCTCTGGAATACGAGGAGACTCGCAACAAAGCTGGGGCGATGGTGCGAGCCTTAGAGGTCGCCCTAAGCCGAAAGATGTGGTTGTAGGTGAAGCTTAAAACTCAATCAGTCTGCCCGATGACGATATAACCTTTTGCCGTTCGGCTATACTCTCGTTCATGTTGGCGATCCTCCTCTTGCTTGGTGGCTACATCCTGGGTTCTGTTCCGACGGGTTTCCTGGTCGGGCGGGTTTGGGGAGTGGACGTTCGTCGGATGGGCAGCGGGAATATCGGGATGGCCAATGTCTTGCGCACCGCGGGTAAATGGCCGGCGATTATCACTATGGCTGGGGACATGCTCAAAGGGTTCATGCCGGTCTTTCTGGCGCGCTTTCTCACGGAAAACGAGTGGGTGATTGCGGCTGTAGCATTGGCGGCTCTGATGGGACACTGCTGGCCGGTCTTTTTGGGTTTTAAGGGCGGTAAGGCGGTGGCGACGGGAGCGGGGACTACGATCGCGCTCGCCCCCGTGGTGGGATTGGTACTCTTCGCGTTCTGGTGGGGAGTGGTACTGGTGAGCCGATACACATCTTTGGGCGCTATCTCGGTGATGCTCCTGAGCCCGATAGCTTTCCTCGGGGCGGGGCAGCCGATACCGTATGTCTTGTACACGGTGATCGGAGGATCACTGGTTCTATGGAGGCACAAGGCAAACGCTCGCGCCCTCATAAAGGGTACGGAGCGGAAAATCGGACAAAAGGAAGATGTCCATGTTAGATGAGGCGTATCGCGGTAAGAACGTGCTCGTCACGGGCGGAACTGGTTTCTTGGGGATGGCGCTCGTGGAGAAGATGCTCCGGAACTTGCCGTTACTTAACCGTTTGTACCTGCTCATCCGCCCTTCTCGAGAGAAGGGTGCCAAAGAAAGGTTTGAAAGCGACGTTCTGGGCTCCCCGGTCTTCTCACGCTTGCGCGAAGAGCTTGGAAGCAGGTTCGAAGAATACATCGCCGATAAGGTGCGCATCCTGGAAGGGGACGTACACGTGGACCATTTGGGGCTGGGCGCTGAGGCTCTCACCGAGCTTTCGAGGGAGGTGGACGTCATTGTCCACTCCGCCGCCTCTGTGGTTTTCGACGCTCCCTTAGACGCGGCGGTGGGCTCGAACGTCCGAGGAACTCTAGGTCTGTTCGGGCTTGCCCAGGGTTGGGAGAAGAAGCCCCTCTTCGTGCACGTCTCGACATCGTACGTGGCGGGGACTAAGGAGGGGCTTATCCCAGAAGAAGTGCCTGATGAGTACTCGCCAAGCGGTGTCCGTCTCGACCCTAAAGCTGAGGTTATGTATCTAGAGGAGGTGGTGCGAGAAGTCGAGAAGGCTTCGAGGACAAAGGAGCTCGCTAGGCGGCTACAGACGGAGGCTCGTAGGGAGCTGGGGATGGTGGGTGAGGATGCAGAAGTCTGCGAAAGAGCAGAGCAACTCCGGCGGGCCTGGGTGCGCGAGCAGCTCGTCGAGCGCGGTAACGAGCGGGCACGGTCTTTAGGCTGGCAGGACGTCTACACCTTCACGAAGTCTTTAGCTGAGAGGTGGATGTTACAGGACCGGGGGGACTTGCCGCTCGTTATCCTGAGGCCGGCCATTATCGAGAGCAGCGTCACCGAGCCACATCCGGGTTGGATTCAGGGCTCACGCATGGCTGACCCACTCATCATGGCCTTCGCCAAGGGCATTCTTCGGGCGTTCTCCGGCAACCCGGAGAGCCTCATAGACATCGTTCCCGTGGACCACGTGGTGAATGCTGTGGTCGTTGCCACCGCTCGGGGGCTCGTTCACCGGCCCTGCGAACCTGAGGTATACCAGGTCGCCTCAGGCGAGAAGAACCCTCTACGCTTCCAGGATCTCTATAAGCATGTTCGAGAGTATTTCCTTAAGAACCCCTTACGAGACGCAGGTGGACGGCCGGTCCTGGTTCCAGAGTGGGGCTTCCCAGGCCGGCGTTGGGTAGAGAGAAGGCTCAAGGTGGAGCTATTGGGCCTTAAAATCGCGGGTAGCCTTGCGACTCGTATGCCCGAGGGCCACCTCACGACGGATCTGCGCGGCAGGATTGCTCGGGGCGAGAAACGCGCTCGGATAAGCTTGTACTACAGCCGTATCTATGGGGCCTACGTGAATATGCAAAGCACCTTCTCCTCTGCTCGCACCATGGAACTCTTCAGAAGCCTCCCTGAGGAGGATCGGCGCGCGTTTCCGTTCGATATCGCGGAGGTGGACTGGAAGACCTGGCTGCAGGAGACGCACCTGCCGGCCGTGACCAGCAAGCCCGGACGTAAGAAGCGGCGCAGGGCTCCCGAGGAGAAGGTAGGGGAGGTCGCGGCTATCTTCGATGTGGACGGCACGATAGTTGCCTCGAACGTGGTCTCCCACTACGCGTGGCTTAAGCTACAGGAGCTGCCCATGGCTTTAAGGCCCCTGTGGGTGGTGACCCTCATCGGGCGGGTACCTTACTACTGGCTCCTCGACAAGCTCAGCCGCGCCCACTTCAACCGTGCCTTCTATAAGAACTATAAGGGTTGGAGCCCTGCTCGCGCCCGCACCTTGGGCATGCAGAGCTTCTACGGTTACGTTCTGAAGAGGCTCCACCCCGAAGGCATAGCGGCTCTTAGGAAGCATAAAAGTGCGGGCCACCGCATCGTCCTTCTCTCGGGCACTCTGGACTTCTTACTAGAGCCTTTCAAAGATTTGGCTGACGACGTGCTTACGGCTCGTCTCGAGGAGGAGAATGGCGTTTACACCGGCGAACTCTCGGGTGCGCCGGTCGCGGGAGAGGCGCGTGCTCGTATGCTCGCCTCGTTCGCCCGACGTACGAACGTGGATCTCTCACGCTCCTACGCTTACGCGGACTCTATCTCGGACCTCCCGATGCTCGAAGCTGTAGGAATGCCCGTTGCTGTTAATCCCGACGCTCGTCTCCGCGCGGCGGCCAGAGACCGCGGTTGGCAGATAAAACAGTGGCGCAAGAACGGTGCGTGAAGTGCTTGCTCTCCGATACAAAAGGAGCATCCCACGCTACCTCCTCATGCGTGCTGGCGCCAAGCGGCTAAAAGGCCTTGACACCAGTCGCCTCTCTCCCCTACAGGCCGAAGAGATCCCAGAACCCGAGCTCCCTACTCCTGAATGGGTGCGCGTGAAGCCCCTACTCTCCGGTATCTGTGGCTCGGACCTCGGTACCTTATCCGCGGAAAGCTCGCCGTACTTCTCCCCTATAACCTCGCCCCCCTTCGTCATGGGCCACGAGGTCTTCGGCGTCGTGGCCGAGGACAACTCCGGCTTCTCCGCTGGAGAGCGGGTCGTGGTGGAGCCTGCCCTTGGCTGCGCGGTGCGCGGGATAAACCCCCCGTGCGCCTACTGCGCCTCTGGGCGGTATGCTCTGTGCGTGAACGTCGCGAAGGGTGACATATCTCCCGGCATCCAAACCGGCTTCTGTGGCGATACGGGTGGGGGATGGTCGGAGGAGACCCTCGTTGCTCATCCGTCCCAACTCCACAAGGTCCCGGAAGACGTGCCCGATGAGGCGGCCGTGGCGATAGAACCCTTGGCCTGCGCGGTGCACGCGGCACTCAAGGCAAACCCAGGACCGAACGAGACAACCGTCGTGTTCGGGGCGGGAAGCCTCGGGCTCTTCGTTGTTGCAGCGTTAAGGCAGCTCACGGACGCTGGGCACATAGTCGGCGTAGCCAAGTACACCCGGCAGGAGAAAGAGGCCTTGCGTCTCGGGGCGGACGAGGTCGTGCACCCGGATGACACCTACGAAAGGCTGCCGACGGCTTTAGGCGCGGAGCGGTACAAGCCCGAGCTTGGAAAGCCCGTGGTGATGGGCGGGGCTGACAAAGTGTTCGAGTGCGTGGGGGCACCGGGGACCATCGAAGACGCGGGGCGCCTCTGCGCCCCCGGGGGAGAAGTGACGTTTGTCGGGATGCCCGGTGCGCGGAGCTGCCTGGATCTAACCCCCCTCTGGCACAAGGAGATAAAGCTCGCTGGAGCGTATGCCTACGGCGTCGAGGAGTACCGGGGTGAGCGCGTAAAGAGCTTCGAGCTGGCGCTCCGCATCGCGCCTGAGATAAAGCTGGAATCCCTAGTGGGTCCACGCTTCCGTTTGCGAGAGTACCAGGAGGCCATCGCCACCGCCCGTTTGTCTGGCCCGAAAGGCCACGTAAAGGTCGTCTTCGATCACCGAAGCAAGGGGATAAAGAGATGAGCCGTCCAGGTTTTACGACTATCCTTGAGAAGAACAGCCCCCCCATGTGGTTCTACGCGGGGGACGTGTTCCACTACGAGAAGCTGCCGGAGGGAACGCGGGTTGTCTACTCACCTGGACCTTTGGAGCCGCTTCCAGAGCCTATCGTAGCCATCGAACGGGCGTTACTTGAGCCGATGGACATGGAGCCGCTGCATGAGCTTCTTCGTCCCGGCATGAAACTCACCATCGCCTTCGATGACCTCTCGATACCACTGCCACCGATGCGGAGACCGGACGTTCGGCAGATGATTATAGAAAAGGTGCTGGAGAAAGGCGCGGCGAAGGGCGTCGAGGACATACATTTGATAGCCGCCCTGGGCCTTCACCGTCGGATGACGGAGGCTGAGCTCCGTCATTGCTTGGGTAACAAGATCATGTCCTGCTACTACCCCGACCGGCTCTACAACTATGACGCTGAGGACCCGGACGGGAACGTCGTCATTGGCCAGACGGATCGGGGGGAGGAGGTTAGCGTCAGCCGCCGCGTCGCTGAGAGCGACCTACTCGTCTACGTGAACGTGAACTTCATCCCGATGGATGGCGGCCACAAGTCCGTGCACACCGGCCTCGCGCCTTACTCCTCCATCCAACACCACCACAACCCGCACACGTTAAAGAACACGTGCTCCCTGATGGACCCGCCTAACTCCGCCATGCACGGCTCCATAAACCGGATGGGCAGGATTTTCGACGAGCACGTCAAGGTCTTCCACATAGAGACCACCCTGAACAATCGGACTTACCCCTCGGTATTCGACTTTATGGCGAAACCGGAGTACCAGTGGAGCACCGTTACCAAGGCCAACTTCCTCGCTACCCAAAAAACCACGCAGATGATGCCGCTCGCCGTCAATCGGCGCATCTCCCACTCTATAAAGGCTCCGCACCGGATAACGAGCGTACAAGCCGGCGCCACCGAGCCTGTCCACGCGGAGACCCTGAGCAACAACTACAAGCAGATGGTAGTTCCGGTCGAGGGCCAGTCGGACGTGCTCCTGGTAGGCATCCCGTATCTTGGGCCGTACAACGTGAACTCGATTATGAACCCACTCCTCGTCTACAACATGCTTCTGGGCTACCTATTTAATCTTTACAGGGGCAAACCGCTCGTGCGCGAGGGAGGGGTGCTGATTGGGACCCACCCCATGAGCGCCCAGTTCCACAAGGTCCATCATCCATCCTATATAGACCTCTGGAACGAGGCCTTCCCCGAGACGAACGACATCTATGAGATCCACCGCCGCTACGAGAAGGAGTACGCTCACGACCCTTGGTACCGCACCCTCTACCGAAACTCCTACGCTTACCACGGCGCGCACCCTTTCACGGTCCTGTACTGGGCTGCTCACGCCCTCGACCACCTTGGGGACGTGATCTTCGTCGGCAGCGACCCGGTGAACACCTCCCGCATGGGCTTCAAGCGTGCTAACACCATTGCTGAGGCTCTAGAGATGGCGAAGGATGTAGTGGGACCGAACCCGAGCGCTACTTACATGCACCTCCCGCCGCTTTTTATGGCCGAGGTGAGTTAGGGCAGCCGCGATAATCCGCCGGCACACACCGCTCGAGGGTGAGCGCCGATAGGCCGAACAGAACAAAGAGATAGCCATTGTGCTCATCTCGGCGCACCTAGCATAGCTCAGGTAGTGGGTTTCCGGGAGCTGTCCGTTTTGGGTGAGATCGGTTGCTTGGAGATAGCCCAAAGCCGCATCCCTAGAACTTCGAACCAGATCAGTACGAGGATAAGAGAGAGATAATACGTCGGTCCGGGCAAGGAAAAGAGCGGGATAGCGAGTAGGCCTGTAACCAAGGTGTATCGGCCATAGCCTCTCCACATGGGGTTTCGCTCCATGCGCCGCCACAGGAAAAAGAACGACGGTACCAGCGAGACGATAAGCAGGACGAAGGATAGATCGTGCACCCAGCCGTGCAGCGTCCGGGGGCCGGTGCGGATTATGGGGTCCGTCTCGAAAGCCAGTAGCGCCATCCCGACGCCGGAGAGGGTTAGGAGGGCGGGTCCTGCCTTCGAGCCGCCGTTTATCCCAAGCTGAAGACCGAGAGAGAAGAGGATTAGTGATAGGCCCGAGACGGCGAAGTTGAGGGACTGTATCCAGCCGTAAGGCCCCAGAGCTAGCCCGCTCGGCCACGCGCTCGCCGGATCGGCGAAGGGGCGCCATCCGATCCCGATCATAAAGCTGTACTGGACCGCGGTAAGCGTAATCACGAGGAGTGTGAACAGCGTGGGCCCGACCATGCCCGCGACCGCAGCCCCCCGAACCACCAAAACGCGCCGCGTTGGAGAGGCCGAGGCCACTAGGCGCCCGCCAGTTTATGGAGTAGCGAGGAGAGCTCCCGCGTAAATGTTCTCACAAGAGCTTTGCGAAGTTCGGGAAGGGTTCTGCAGGCTTCCTTCCTACCTGTCCAAGAGGCTTGTTTGCAGTCGGACCTCTACGTTACCCCTCAGGGCGTTTGTGACGGGGCAGATATCATCGGCCTCTCGGGCGGCCCTCTCGAACTCATCGTCGTTGATGCCGGGTACCTCGCCCCGCACGTCGAGGTCCATGGTAGTGATCTTTAGCTGCTCGTCGTCAAGCGTACACACAGCGTCTACCTCGAGCCGCACCGGCGGTGCGTCCTTCTCAGCCAGGGTGTTGGAAAGCGCCATCGCGTAGCAGGTAGCGTGAGCGGAGGCTATTAGCTCCTCCGGGCTCGTCTTGCCGTCCGGGCGCTCCACGCGGGAGGCGAAGGTTACGGGGGCTTCTTCCATCGCCTTACTGCTTTCTTCCGTCAGTTTACCGCTGCCGCTCGCGAGGTCACCCTCCCACACCACATGCGCCCTGCGTTCGACGTTTGCCATCTTCTCCTCCTTTCTATAGAGCTTGAAAACAGTATATGACGGAATCGAGTGTAGCGTGAAGAGCTCTGCCAAGCGCCTTACCACCCAGCGCCATACAAGCAAGGTGAACTGGCACACGAGCGCCAGAGACAGGTAGCTGGAATCGCCCTGAGCAGGCTAGTCCGCATAGAACATGATGAAGCGGATCCGCGCTTCAGTAGCATGCGCAAGCTGACAAGCACCCCGGGCGTTCATCCCCGCGAGCTCGCAGGAAGCTTGGTGATGCCTAGAAAGCGTGGAAACGGAGAAGGAAGTATTCTACGGTACAAGGACGGCCGTTGGGTCGGTCAGTACACGGTTCTAACTTTATGAGGGCCTCCGAAAAGGCGTTTACAGGCCCTTGCCCCCGCGCCTGCTACCATATACCCCTATGAAAAAGAGAACGCGCGGCGCTGCGAGCAGCTTCACCGGCTGGCTCGCCTGGAGACGACGTAACCGGACCAACAAGGTGCTCTTCACCGCGTCCACGGCCCTGGCGCTTTTCGTGACCGCGGTGTTCGCATGGGCGACGCTTTATCCGGCGCCAGGAGACGCGGTACGGTACCTCGCCCTCTACTGGGTATGGGGCTTGTGCGCTATAGGGGTTATCTT
>JAFAPF010000485.1 GCA_019247245.1 Rubrobacter sp.
ATTTTGGTAGGCATGTTCTGCATATTTATTCTGCACCACAACATCTTGTGGTTAGGTGCAGCGGCGTACCGGCCTTCTTAGCCCGTTAGGAACGGGGCAGCGCGGGGTTTCATGCAGGATCTTGGATATGAGTTTCCGAGAAGACCCCTTCTCGGCAGTTCGTGCATAAAGTAACCCGGCCGCGGATGTCGTTACCCGCTGCCGATGAGGAGGGGCTTGTGACCGGTCGATGGGCGGCGCGGCGCCCATAAGAAGAAGCTTCCCCCGGCAATACCGTCGTGCGTCACCGCCTCAGCCCTCACGGCAACAGGAAAGCCAACAGAGGGCGTTGTACGTGGTCGCGCTCAATCGCATGAGATGTGAACCTCCGTACTCAGACCTGCGTCGCCAGGCGCACCACGGAGGGTAGGTCCAAGCGCGAGATCATCCGCTGCTTAAAGCACTACATTGCCAGAGAAGTATACCGAGCGCTCATCGTAACCCGGTATGGGCTAGTCTTTTAGGAGAGGAGGATCGGGCCACCTCTGCATAGGAGGTGCTTGAGAAGGGACGGAACCGTCTCTCTAGCCCTGTTGACAAACATAGAGGAGCGTCGAGGTTTCTTATTTGTGAGATGGATTGGAGCCTTGGAAGAACTGCTCAATAGGCTGCCCACTCTGAGTCCCGCTACTCTTGGGAGCCCCACTCGATCCGTCGTACGACGTCTTCGATGATACGTTCTGCACCTGGGCTTGTTGTCCCGACGTAACCTGCGCTGGGTCCTGTGGCGTTGGAGTAGGCTGTGCCTGGGGCTGTTGTCCCGACGTAACCTGCGCCGGGTCCTGTTGCGCTGGAGCAGGCTGTAGAGCTGGTTGCGGTTCCAAGCTGGGCACGGTGTTTTCGGGGGCAGAGGTGAAGGTGGAGGAATCAATCGCAGCGCTGAACAAGGGGGCTTGCTCGAGGAACGTTCTCTCGGGAGCCGCGCTGCTTAGAGCCGCGGATTGGGTCGGTTCTTTTACGGAGGCAGTATCCACGCTGGGAGTCTGCTCGGGAGCCTGCTCGGCTTCTGCGGATTCCTTAGTAGCCTTGTTCTCCGGAGCAGAGGCAGAGGCAACCCCCTGCGAGTCCTCTTGACTAGGAGCCAGGTCTTGCCCCTGCAAGCCATGTAACAAACTCCAACCGCCGCCACCGAGTAGGCCAAAGAGCGCGAATGCCACTACCAAGATCCAGGGTGCCTTCCTCCCTTTTTCCCCTTTGTTCACCACAGCGGCCAGCGGCATGGTTGCTTGCGCATTGATTCGAGTGGCTGCTCCCGCTGTCTCTGCTCCTACTAGCCCTACGTCGAGTGGCAAAAGTCCATTGCGTACCCGCCGGAGGTCCTCTGCAAGCTCGCGCATGCTCTTGTGGCGGTCCTCAGCTTTCTTGGACAGGAGCCTCAAAACGAGGGTGTTCATGCCTTCGGGCACCGCAGGGTTCAGCTCTTTAGGGGGACGAACCGGCTCGCTGACGTGCTTGATGGCCAAGGCGATAGGGCTTTCGGCTTCGTGGGGGAGGTTGCCGGTCAGCATCTCGTAGAGGACAACCCCTACAGAGTACAGGTCGCTCGCCAGCCCCACCGGCTCGCCCATGGCCTGCTCGGGAGACATATAACCTACCGTGCCCAGAGCAATGCCAGTCCGGGAGATTGAGGTCTCGAGCATGGCCCCCGCAGCACGAGCGATCCCAAAGTCGGCCACCTTCGCCTCCCCCGAGGCAGTTAAGAGGATGTTCTGGGGTTTGACGTCCCGGTGGATGACCCCATGCTCATGGGCGAACCCTAAAGCCTCGGTCACCTGAGAGCCCAACTCGGTTACTACGCCAGGATCGAGAGCACCTTCACTGACTACATAGTCCTTCAGAGTGCCACCGGGGACGTACTCCATGGCTATGTAATGCATCTCGTCCTCAGAGCATCCCCAGTTATAGACCGAGATTATGTTGGGGTGAATAAGAGCCGCGGCGCTTTTTGCTTCGCGCCTGAAGCGCACGACGAACTCCTTGTTGTCGACGTATTGCTCCCACATGATCTTGAGGGCCACATCTCGATCAAGGGCCTCGTCGTGCGCTAGGAAGACCCTTGCCATACCCCCGCTGCCAAGTAGATCGCCCAGCACGTAGCGACCATCGATGATAGTACCCTTTATGGTACGAGCAATATATCCATCGAAGGACTTCACCTAAGTTCCATCAGAAGCAGCCATGGTGTGGCCTCCTGTTGATCACGAGCATCATTAAAACTAGCGCACTCATTGCTGAGCATCGTTCATCTTCTCACGAACCAACCTGTATAGTCCACAAGCGAGCCCCTACATTATCTTCTAGAAGTGGCTTTCACCCGGGTGATTTTGAGGTTCCGAGAAGTTCTTACTCTAGGAAACCCGGCCAGCTTCGTACTCCATATAATACGAACACTGCTTCCCCCCAGCCCAAGCCCGACCACTACTCGCCGACCGGAGGAACCACCTCTCAAAGTATTATATGAATCTCCTCCTTAGTTGAAGATTACTTGAAGAACCACTCGAATCCTTCTCTGCGACGCTTTGCCTCTTCCTCACGCTTCTGCTTCTGCTCTCGATCATGCGCTTGCTGCTCCGCTGGTAGTGCTTCCTCACCAAAAAGCCAGTGGTAGCCATCCTTGACGGAATTTGATGGGGATTTAGGGGTGGTTCGCAGCTGTTTAGTTCTTCTCCTATTAGACCGGCTGCTGCCAACCGGCTTCCCGTGTCCGGTGGTTGCGACTATATGAAGCACTCGGTAGAGGTAACTGCTAAACCTGCCTTTGTTGCGCCGGCGGGTGATGAACTCTATCAAGCCCAGTTCCTTCAGCAGGTGCAGGTG
>JAFAPF010000366.1 GCA_019247245.1 Rubrobacter sp.
ATATCCAAGAAGACGGGGGTGGGGGAACAAATTGCCGGACAGCATATCCCCCGACCAGCCATAGGAACAACGAACCAAGGAGGTTCGCGTTTGTCAAGCAATGATAACGTCATCACAATAGCAGTGCAACCAGAAGAGGTTAACTACCTCACACCCAAACAACTACAACAAGAGTTACAGATCGGCGAGACGCTTTGCTACAAGCCTCTCAAAGAGGGACGCATATCCTCGGTAAAAGTGGGACACCTGATCCGCATCCCACGACACCAATTTGAGGAAGCACTGCTAGAAGACCCCGAGAAAGAAATGGGCGGGAACCCGACTAAAGCTTCCCACCCACACAACCGTCCCCCCGATACCACAGGAGGTGCTTCTGATGCCCGAAGTATATACCCGTAAAACCTTAGAGGAAATCCCCAACGAACTGGCGGAGCGTAACCAGTTCGTTGTTTGGCGCTGGGAGAAACGAAATGGAAAGAGTACGAAGGTCCCCTACTCATCCAGCAGCCACAAAAGAGCAGACACAACAGATCCCAACACGTGGGGGAGCTTCAGGACGGCACTCAGAACCGTAAGACGTAACCCGAAGCACTACGCAGGGCTAGGGTTCGTATTCAGCATCGACGACCAGTTCGCCGCAATAGACTTGGACCACTGCCGCGATCCTGAAACCGGGGCGATATCTGAGTGGGCTGTTGAAGGGCTCAAAGCCTTCAGGGGCGCATACATCGAAATCTCACCAAGTGGAACAGGACTACACATCATCTGTCGAGGACACGCACCAAATCGAAACAACCGGCGAGATGGCATCGAAGCATACTCCTCACAACGCTTCTTCACCCTCACCGGCAACACCCTTAGAGCGGCACCCAAGCAGCTATCGAACTGCCAAGACGCCATAGACGATCTAGTAAGGAAGTACTTCCAGTTCACGAAGGAGCCAACGATCCCCGCCCCCCTGGCGACTACAGTTGCCCTAGAAGACAAAGAGCTACTAGACAAAGCAAGAGGAGCCCGTAGCAGCAAAGGGGAGGAGTTCATCGCTCTGTATGATCAGGGCGACATTAGCACCTTTCCCAGCCACAGCGAAGCACGTTTCGCACTACTACGACACCTCGCCTTTTGGACCTGCTGGGAGCTTGAACGCATAGCAAGACTCTACGAATCCTCCGCCCTCTATCGCATGCCCGGCTATCACAAAAAATGGGCACGCTTGTGGCGCACTGAATGCCAAAATGCCATAGCGGCCACGCCAAGAGCCTATCGGCAAGAGGCAAAGCCCGCTACAGAGGAAGGCGGGGAGCTCGCCCACATCATAGCCGCCCTCAAGGTGCAAGCGGCACGCATGGCGTGGGAAGGCAGAAGCGGGCCAACAGACCGCCACGTTTATGATGCCCTGCTAGACATGGCAGCTCGTTACGGGACACCGGCGAAGAGGGGGGTGATCGTTTCGGCTGACGTACGAACTCTGGCCCTAAACGCAGGAACCAGCCGCCAGACCGCGATGAAATCACTACATCGACTACGCGAGGATCGAGACCTCATTAGGCTCTCCAGGCGAAGCAACGGCTACAAAGCAGCGGTCTATTTACTCAAATATCCAGCACCGGCAAAGTTGACCACAATACCCTGTGTACATTATGGTCAACTCTACCGGAATCTCAGAAACCGTGGGCCTGACCCTGTGCACGAGTACGATAAGAATGGTCGTAAGCTTCCTGTAGGCCGGCGATACTTACTCAGCCGTTTGGGCAAGCTTCCGGCACTCATCCTTGAGAAGGTTGCGGGCTCATCGGGGCGAGGGATGTCTCTTACAGAGCTTGCTGGTGCTCTGGGGCGTGGAGCGTACGATCTTGCTAGGCCTCGTAAGGTGTTTGGTCCTGACGGACCGGAGAGGCCCAGCGGACCTATTCCGAAGCTCTTAGAGGCGGGACTGATAACCCAAGATGCGTGTGGTCTTTATCACGTCCCCTCTGATTTGGAAGAGCGCCTCCAGATCGAGTTGGCAGCATCTGGTTGTGACGATGCCCGGAAGCGCGACGCGGACCGCTATGACGACGAGCGTTATGCTTTTCGTCATCGCGACGAACATTTGCCGGATGATGCTCCTTCGGTGGAAGATATGGGTGCGAAGCGTAGGGAGCGTGTCCATCTCGCCTTGGAGGCGTTCTGTCGCGAGGGCTCTGGGCCACAGATTGTTCTTCATACCTACCTCGATGGTGATACCGAATTTGAGTATGTGGTGCGCTCCGTGGCTTATTCCTACCGAGCACCCGGTAGTTCGAAAGCCTCCGAACTCTCGTTGTGGCAGCAGGCCGTGGAGGATGCTTGCCAGCTGTATATCGGCGAGGTGAGTGAATGAGTCCCTACCCTCCTGTGCTCCCACCTACTGATGGAAGTATGTGGCGTAGGGCATTGGCTCGGGTGCACCCCGATGCGGGTGGCGATGATGCCCTCTTTGTCTGGTTGATGAACGTCCGAGATACCCTCGGAGGAGGTGCGCTACGATTCTCCGATCCCTCGTCCTCGACGAGTTCGTCGAGGACGGTTGGCACGCATCACGAGCGCATTAACTATGATGGCTCCCTGGAGTTCTTCGAGCTAACGTCCCGGGCGCTATCGGTCGGGCAATCGGTCGAGGAGCCTTACCGGTCTATGTTGCGGCTGCTGATCGATTGTGTCGAGGTGGATCGCGGGCACGGCTACACGGCTCAGTATCAAGGCGCAACCTATAAACAGCTTGCCTACATCGGCCACCTTGTCGGACTTGATGGTCCTGCTCGCCATCGCTGGTATGCGATAGCCGAGGGGATTCCCCTGGCGGCTAGGCATGCAACGCACATTATCCAGAAGGAGAAGGTGAGGAATAGC
>JAFAPF010000367.1 GCA_019247245.1 Rubrobacter sp.
GTCTGAGCCATCTAGAGACCCCGGAGAGCAAGCAAACCTAGCCGCAGCCCTAGAGGGTTTGCAAAGGAGTAGTTATCTTTAATTACTCCCGAAATGCCAAAGGGAAGGAGGTGAGCTATAAATGAGGACCCTGATGGGTGATCATCATCTTGATCATTGTAGCTGTCCTGGCCTACCTGCTTTTCGGTAGAGGCAGGCGTCGTCCTTGATTACAAACTAACACCTCCCAAACGCCACCTGGCTTCGCATTATCTCTTTAAATAAAGAGCCTGCGCTTTTTGCGGGGGTGGCGTAAGCTCAACTTTCGAAGGTCTTCTTGCAGATAGTGCCGACCATCCCTGGGCATAGAAGCCGAAACGTTGCTCGAATACTACGAGCATCTCAAATTTCCAGACGTGCCTCTTCGAGATCGAGGTCCCGTTCGATACGGCGTCGCACTTTCTCACTGATGCGGTCTTCTCTTCTTAGCTGGATCAACGCTGCACGCTCTGCGGCCAGAATCTCCCGCCTGAAACGTTGGTATGCTAGGGAGCGTTCCTCGTAGCCAGCTTCTTCGCTTTTACCGGGCGCACCGGCATAGCGGGCAGCAAAACGGCCACGGCGATACTCGTAAAGTTCACGCATTCGCTCGACCGTGTCTTCGCGCACCCATTCCTCGCCTTCAAGCTCCTCGATCCTCTCGAGTACCGCCTCCGCCGCCCGTAGCCTTGCCTCGTTCTCCTCACGCTGCTCCTCACCGTCGGCCTTCAAGCCCACTTGACGGATAAAAAACGGGAGGCTCAGGCCTTGTAGTACCAGCGTCACCAGGATGATACCGTAGGTAAGGAAGATGACCAAGTCCCTTCCCAGGAATGCTTCTCCGCTCTCCGTAACGAAGGGAAGCGAGAGCGCGGCAGCCAGTGAGACAGCACCCCGCATGCCTGCATAGCCAACGAAAGCAACCTGTGGCCAAGGAGGGAAGGGGTTGCGTTCGCGTATGCGGCGGCTGAGGTAGCGAGGGAGGTAGGCCATTGGAAACGTCCACGCAAAGCGCGTCACGACCACCACCAAACTCACCAGCACTGCATACAGAGCCAGCCTTGCCGAAGATTCGTTGGAAAGCTCACCAAAGATGGCAGGGAGCTGCAAACCTATAAGGATGAATAGCAAAGAGTTCAATAAAAAGTCCATCACCTCTAACACATCAAACACCTGTAGGCGATTGCGCGGTGAGGTCATCTCCGGGGACTGCAGGCTGAGGTAGAGGCCCGCTGCGACCACTGCAAGCACGCCAGAGGCACCGAGCTCCTCGGCCGGAAGGTAAGTAGCGTAACCCGTGAAAAGCGCGATCGTAGTCTCCACCAGCGGATCCTCAACCCACGTCCGCACACGTGAAATTATCCACCCTATAGCTAAGCCGATCGCCACCCCACCGACCCCGCTGAGTACAAAGTCTAATCCCGCCTCCAAGATAGAGAAACTTCCCACCACGACGGCGGTCACGGCGGTGTGGTACAGGGCCAGTGCGGTTCCATCGTTGATGAGGCTCTCACCCTCGAGGATGGTAACGATATTGTGCGGCAACCCGATGCGCTCGGCGGTGGCCGAAACGCTCACCGGGTCGGTCGGCGAGACCACAACCCCGAGAACGAAAGCCACGGACCACGGAAGCCCGATGACCACATGTGCCACCACGGCCACCGTGACGCTCGTAAGTAGCACAAGACCTATGGACAGGAATGCTATCGGTCTAAGCTGGGCCTTGAGGTCGCTCGGAGAAGAGAAGAAGGCCGCCGAGTATAGTAGTGGTGGCAGGAAGATCAGGAAAACCAGCTGCGGCGGCAGCTCAATCGTTGGCAAACCAGGGATGAGGCTTAAGGCCAGGCCCCCTATGACAAGAAAGACGGGGTAAGGCATTCTGGAGATGTGGGAGAGCAACACCAAGCACACCACGGCAACCAGCAACCCGAAGATTATGAACTCTAAGTGCGCAGGCAACTCATTCTACTTCGTTTGGAAAGCGCTCTCCCCGAAGCTACTAGGTGCAAGAAGGATCTGCATTTGGACGGCCTCATATAAAGATTGACTCTGCCGTCCGGTACATTCGCGTGAGGAGGCTGTGCGATGTTTTAGAAGCCGGTCCGACAAGCGCATAGCGGCTTTTATGTATACTCCGCTCATAAAAATCCTCGATGCTGTACGCCCAAAGCTACAGGCAATAGAGAGGAACCGGGCTCCTAATTCCACCGCGGCCCCTCAGACGCGAAACTAGTTACCCGTAGGTTTGTCTCTGCGCTTGCTGCATACTGCCCTGCCAGTACGAGAACATAGAGTTCACGAAATCCATATAGGCGTCCACCGACTCATGTGTGAGCTGCTGCCCTGCCTCGGTAGCGCGCTGCTGCTGATCGGCCAACTGCTGGCCCATCTGCCGGGTATCCTCTGCCTGAGCGCGAAGATTCTCGATGACGCGGTTGAAGAAGTCCTGCGTCAGCTGAGCGTTAAGCTCTTGGGCCGAAACAGAACGCTCAGCCATTACCTGGTACGAATCCCTTATAGCATTGGCGAATTGTTCTGCTGCCTCGTTGACTTGTCTCTGCTGCTGTTCCTCGGCCATCGTAAGCCCCCTTGCTTTGCGTGTCTTAGCAAGTCATACATCTCCAAGGAGCCTCCGCTTTAAACACCAGATAACTGCACAATAAAGAGGCTTTGGCAACGAAACAACGAAGAAAGGAGCTTGACGTTTCGATGCAAACTTTCCCCATCGGGTACCTTTTTCACCGCTATAAGCGCTGGTACTCAAAGGGGCCTCTATTCACTCGATTATATCTTGCTTATCGTCTCGGTATTTACCTGCTTCGGTGCCGATACCTATTTTCTTTAGTTCGGTTAGTTTGGGAATTTGAGCGCTTGGGACGCGGAGGTAGATGCATCAGAAGATGGTGCCTGCCTTACGTTGCCAACAAGGTTAGCGCCCTCCCGTATTGCGGCACTAGCCGTGAGCCGACCCTCTAGAGGGTACCGTTGATCTGAGTACTCGGAGCCGAAGGTGCACGGGGCGCACTCTATAGGGTTTCTTCCCGTGAAGACGTGAAGAGGCTGAAGCCCAGCCAGGCTACAGCTATATAAAAGATGATGCTGGCGACTACAGAGAGGTAGCCCAAGACGCCACTAAGGATGCCTAATAGCAGGGCGAACAATAGCGCGGTGAGCAACGCGCCAATGATAAGTACTATGGCGGCTATGCGTGGGTAGACTCTCGCTTGGAAACAGGCTATCCCAAACAAAGCCCAACCCACCTCTGCCAGTAAACCGGCCCAGATATTTCCCGTCAGCGCAAACGCCGTACCAAAAAAAGCGAACACAAAGCCTAGTAGCCCGAGGCTACCAAGCTCATCCGAGTGGCGGAAATATAGCCCAACCAGCCCAAACAACAATACCGCACCAGCGATCTGCCCAATGGTTATTCTAACGAGTATCGCAGTAGGATCTTGCCCAGCAATCAAAGCAAAGAGATTGATGAGGCTAACGATTATAGACAGTACACCCGCTACCACGGCAGCTAGCCCGCCCCAGCGGATAAGGGTTGAAGAAGGCATAAGACTCCTCCTTATTTGCTCGAAATTTTCACTGAACAATGTATAGGATGACACCCAGTACGTACTGGCGCAACTTTTGCTTCTGCACTCTTTATAGCAACGCGTGCCTAAGAGTTTGATGGCTAGCGCATAGCCTCGGATGTACGCTCAGCTGCTTACGATCCGACGCTTATCTATGCCCTCTTATCGCGTCCATTTCCGAGTGCGATCCTGTCTATATATACATGAGTCAGTTGGTATATTCGACGGATGAAGGCTTCAAACGTAAAGCTGTGAGCCGCCACAGGAGTGCGAAAAGCCCAGCCTAGTGGGGTTTGGCTGCGTGGCCGCCGTTTTCCATGCTCCGCTGCCTACCGCGCGGACAACGACATCGTAACGCGAGGAAGTAAGTGCGTTACAGATCGCAAGTAAGGGCAGTGGGTAATCCTTGGAGGGGGGAATAAGGCCCACCGCCCCTAAAACGCCAGGACAAAGCAAAAGCCCCAGCTATAGTAGCCCTAAAGGAGAGGGCCACCACATGCAGTATACTAAAAAGTGTTAAGCCTTGCTTGGTTTTCTTAAATCTGTTAATAAACCTGTTAATAAACGTAAATGCTTGGCGGCTAAGGGAAACGTATTTTCATGGGGCCGAGCTAGTACTCTACCAACCGTTCAAACGAGTCAACAAGCACCACCATTACCGATGCGGGACTACGAATTTACGGCTCACACTTCACTTCGGCTACTTTTGACAGGTGCGAAGAAGTAGCGGCAGCCCCCTATGTATAGGCATAGGCGCAGGCTCTTAGAAGACATTTTGGGTTGTGACCCTGGTAGTACAATGAAGGGCATGGAACGCAGTGAATCACTACAACGTCTCGAGCAAGCCCTAGAAGCGCTGAGAAGCGCGCTCCTTGAATTCGAGCAGACCCTCAATGGGCAATTATCGAAGGACCCACAAAGCCGAGCACCGGAACTACTCTCGATCCCCGAGGTTTGTCACTCGCTGGGGATGGGCAAGAGTTGGGTCTACCGTAGAATAAAGAGCGGAGAGATACCTAGCGTGAAGCTGGGCCGCTCTATCAAGGTTAAGCGCGAGGACCTAGAAGGTTATCTGGAGAACAACCGCTACCGGCCAGCAGAAGAAGAATAGCATCTTCTAAGAACCTCTCTTCACCTACCCCCGTCTATCTTGACGCGGTATTGTCTTCCTGAGTTGTGCATCTGTGTACTACGTAGTACCGCTTATAAAGCCGTATTGCTGTTATTAATTTTCCTCTGAGGAGTGTTTACTCTTACTCTGTTTAGGGTAGAATATGTTATTAGAAACAAGCCAAAAGGAGAAAGATGCTGCAGCAGACCCTTCTAGACACCCGTTACAGCATCCTGAGTCTCTTAGGAAGCGGTGGCATGGGCCACGTGTACCTAGCCCACGACGAGATCCTGAGCCGCGACGTGGCGCTGAAGGTGCTGAAAGAGTCCTATACCGACGACAAACTCTTCGTCGAACGCTTCCGACGCGAGGCGAGAAATGCTGCGGCACTCTCCCACCCGAACATAGTCCCTGTCTACGATGGAGGGAATGCCGAGGACGGGACCCCTTACATTGCCATGGAGTACATGGCCGGTGGTACGCTCGGAGAGTACATCGAGCGGGACGGCGAGCTTGATACGCCGGCAGCCGCCGCGATAGCGATACAGATCGCGCGGGCGCTGAGAGAGGCCCACCATCGCGGCGTGGTTCACCGGGACGTAAAACCGCACAACATCTTTCTTGCCGAGTATCCGGCTTCGTCCAGTGCCACGCCTGAAGGGGTATCGTTGGGCGCGGTAAAAGTGGGAGACTTTGGCATAGCCCGAGCAGCTGAGGCCAGCACCATGACCGAATCGAATCTGATCCTCGGCACCCCGCGCTACCTCTCTCCTGAGCAGGCTAAGGGCGATCCTGTAGGGCCGAAGAGCGACCTGTACTCCTTGGGGGTGCTCCTGTATCAGATGCTAACCGGGCAGGTGCCCTTCGATGATCAGGATCCCATCGCCATAACTATGAAGCATGTCTCTGAACCGCCACCCCCACCTAAAGAGACGAACCCTGCGATAGCAGAGGAGATGAATGCCTTGGTGCTGCGACTCCTTTCAAAGGATCCTGAGGACCGACATGAGGATGCGGGAGAGCTAATTCGCGAACTCAAACAGCTGCGTACAAGGTTCTCCACGTCTCTACCTGCAGCAAAGCCAGCAGAGGTAGTGGTTCATGCTGACCCAGGAGAAACAAAAGAAGCTGCTCCGTCCATCCTTACAAAGCGATATGGAAAGCTACGACGACAATGTGAGAATAAAGCGGGTATTCCCTCTGCGGCTGTGGTGTACAGCAGGGACCAAAAGCGTCGGCAAATCTCTCTGTGGTTACTTGCGGTCGCTTCCGTTGCGGTCCTAGCAACATTGCTCGGCACGGTTGGCCAGCACCTATTACAGGACTACACGATGCAAGCTTCGCTATCCAGCCCACAGGAGGCGACACAGGAATCGGTGGACACCCCAAGCAGCGCGGCGCCCGACAAAGCAGAGCCGGCTGTTGGAGAAGGTGACAGCGTCGATGGGAAAGAAGCA
>JAFAPF010000488.1 GCA_019247245.1 Rubrobacter sp.
CTCGTCTGGACCTGGCCGGGGGGGTGGTTGGATACCACAGTTGACCGAGACGTTTGACATACTAGACCTGGGTATGCTTCCCACGTGGGCCTGCTTGACGAGAAGGCTCTGCTTGGCCAGCTCGTCAAGGAATGGTGTGGTCTTCAAGCCTTCGTTGTAAGGGGTTACGCTCTGGGCGCGGATAGACTCCATATGAACCAGGACGACGTTGCGCTTCTCTGTTTGGGGTGTCTGTGCGAGAGAAGCATGCGCTGCCGCCTCGACGGCTGTGCTGGCGTCCGGGTTATCCTCTTTGGTGGTTACCTCCTCGACTTTCGCCTCCGTGGGCGCTTCTTTGACTCTCGTCGTGATAATGTTGATGAAAGGGTCCTTAGCGAAGGCGGTCGCGTTGGTCAACACCGAGAGTGTGCCAAAGCCAAGCCCCAAGAGGCAGAGTACAAGAGGGCTCAATAAGAAGGTCTTGGTAGTTGCTTCGGTTGGGGACTTTCTCTGCCATCCTCGCCACCACGCGACGGCACGCATGAGTAGCCAAGGGCCTAAAGCCACGTAAAAGAGGGACACGAGAACTAGTACCCGGGCCAGCAGTGAAACATTCTGAAAGAGTATCGGCGCGACCTCGTCGAGCTTGGGTATCCACTCAGCAAAGGTGTCGTAGTCTAGAGTAGCGCCATTTTCCTGGAAGTACTGGTAGGCAAACGTGAACATGATCAGTGCCAGTATCGTGGCGAAGTGGAAGAAAAAAAGTACCACCCAACGCAGAGGCCCCTTCTTCGCTGTAGCGAAGAGCCCTATCCAGAGCAGTGCATACCCGAGGCTGAAGAATATGTTCGACAATGCCAGTTCAAGGACTTGACCAAGACTATGGCCGCCGGGTAACGAAGCGACGTCTAAGGCGTTCAAGGCGAGCCTATAGACTACAAAGGGGATAAGAAGGCTGAGCAGGTAAACGCTATCCTGACGGCTCAGAAGCGTCCTTGAAAAGCCCGGGATATTCAACCCCTCGTTTCTCCCACACGACAAAATACAAAAGCGCTATCAGCTTAAGAACATGTTAATACTAATCTAACTTTGCTGATCTTCCTACAATACCCGATACTCGATGTCATAACTTTGCCTAGCTCACTGTAGAGGGATAAAATAGAAAATATGTACTCTACAGGTTCCGGATGGTGCCCGATACACACGAGCACCATCGGCATCTTTTAAGAGGTGTAACTATCGTTAGTGGTTGTGCGTCCAATGATCGTAGTGAATAGAAGCTACTGCCTTGGGAGGTGAAACCGTGCCCTTTATTGGTCTAATAGTAGGTCTCATACTTTTAATCATCTTGCTTAGGATCCTCGGTCTATTTTAGACGGTACCGTCTTACCCACGGCGATTGCTTACATGAAGGTTGTGTAAAGCTTCGACCGCCGATCTTGCGGCCACCCGACCGAAGACCAGGGCTGTGGCGAGACCACTCGTGTATCCACCCACCGATACCCCTCCTACCTCGACCCCGGCTGCGTACAATCTAGGGAGAGGTTGCCTGTCCGTCCGACGCAGCACGCGACAGCCTGTGTCCACGGCGAGCCCACCTATCGTATGCGTTATGGCCGGGGCGACCTCCACGGCCGTAAGCGGCGGAGTTCGCACGGCCGTGGCAGGCTCGCTCCTCAGGGAAGAGAGCTCGTTGCCCCTTCCGCTAGCGACGGCAGCGTTGTACTCTCTCAAGGTGCGGATGACGTTCTCCCGCGGTATGCTCTGCTCTGCGAGCTTCTCCGCCAGCTCCTTTAGGCCCTCGGCTTGCAGTACCTTCCCTCCTACGCGTCGAGCTGCTTTGACCATCTCTCCAACGGTGCGACCCCGGATACGCTCCCGAAGAGCTGCCCCGTCCAGCACATACCAGGCGCGGACTCCCGGCTGGTGAGCAGTAGCTTGTACAAGGGCTGTCTCCGACCAGTCGGCAGCCTCATCGGCATAACGCTCACCATTAAGGTTGATCGCTACGACATGCCGGCCATAGAGTTGAGAGACCTCGACAAACGCCTCAGTAGAGAAGTGGGCGGGAGGAGCAGGCAAGTTGCGGCCGTAGAATTCGTTGAGGCCTGTACTGGCAAGGGCGCCCGCCCGCAACGCCGCAAGAAAACCATCTCCCGTGCTCCACGGATGCGCCCGAAGCCGCATGCTTCCCGGGCCTTGGATCATGTAGTGTCTCACCAGGTCCGGGTTAGCCGCGAATCCACCAGAGGCCAAGATCACAGCGTCCGAGCTCTCTTTTCGTGCCTTGCCTGAGACGACTACCCGCACCCCACCTATGCAGCCTTCGGGGTCTTCTACTAAGTCATCTAACGCTGTACCTAGAAGTATTCGCCCGCCTGAGGCGGCAACTCGGTCTACCAGAATCGCCACTATCTGCTCCGGATCGAACCGCGCGCCGATGGTAAGCGGGTTGCCCGTCTCGCGCGTTAGTATAATAGCCCCGCGGGCTTCTAGCCAACTGAGGCCCGTCTCTAGTTGCTGCAGGATGAGCTTCTGGAGGGCGACGTCTCCCCCCGGGACCTCCTGCCGGAAGATCTTCAAGTCTTTGTAGGACCAGATGTAGCCGCTGGAGTAGACGAGAGAGCCGCCGAGCCGGTCGCCTTTCTCCAAAAGAGTAACCTGAGCGCCTAGCTCACCTGCTTGGAGAGCGGCAACCAGCCCGGCAAACCCACCGCCGACGACGATAATGCGCACCGGTGACGCCTTTAGGTCAGCGAGAAGGTAGGCTTGTGTTCCACGTACTCCACGCTCACGCCCTCCGGACCTTGGACGAAGACCGCCAGCGTATTGGGACCCTCGACGAAGTCTTGGATCTCCAGTCCGAGTCCTTCGGCCTCCTTGTGGTGATCCCACGCCGAGTCCACCAGGCAGCCTATGTGATAGAGCATTCCCTGCGCCTTTGTGGTGGGAGCAGGAGCCGTGAGGCGGAGCCGGTATTCCCCGGCCTTCACCGTCGCGACTTCCTCCCCGGGAGCAAAGCCCATCTTCACGAACTCACGAGCGGCTGCCTCCGGGTCGCCGGAGCGTAAAAGGACACCCTCGAGGTCGTAGTCCGTGAAGTCGTGAGCTCCGGGAACCAGCGCGAGCGGTAGACCCTCCGGACCGTCGAAGAGGTATCCGCCGTCCTGTGGTTGGACGTTGGAGCCCTGCGGAAGCCGGGAGGAGGCAGCCTCGGGATCTACGACGCGAACGTTTATGCGCTCGATCACTTCCGGTGAAAGCATGGTGTCCTCCGGGGCGTCGAAGAGTGTCAACTTACCGAGCCTGCCACCGGCGCCGACGAGGGTATAGCGGTCGGTGTGGTCGACGACGTGGAAACCCAAGTGCGAAGTCAAAAACTCTGCGGCCGCTCTTCTGTTGCCCATGTAGAGTGCTACGTGATCCAGCTTCTGTACTTTCATATGTCCTCCTTGTGGGACAGCAGCTAGTGTGGAAGATATACTACTCGTCCCAACACTAAGCAGTGCGGAACCATCCACCGAACTCTCATCGTTCCTCAAAGGTCCTGCGATACAGTGTAAAAGTCTGGGTCGATGGACTGGTGGGCATCGTCGTGAGGCGGCAGGGGGTGAATCTCCGGGTACGCGCTTGACTCTAATTGGAAAGATAGACCTTCTATAAATAAGTAGCTAGCGGGTTCGGTAGGACACGAACCTGCGATCTTCTGTTTCGTGATTTCACGACGTAATACGTTTGTGCTTATTTACGAAAGTTTAAAAATTACCTTATGTAGGGCAAATCCGTTTCTCGGTGTTTCTCATTGTTGCTTCCCTCACTGTCTCAGATCTCTGTCAGAACTGTCATTGGCTGGAGTTAGGGTTTCCTCTTTGCCAGTTAGCTCAAAACGAGTCTGTATATTAGTACGTTAGTACGCCTCTGCGGCCAACGAGGTGACTGGGACGCTGTTTTTACATCTCGCAAGGATTTGCTCCGGAGCGTAAATAATCCCAGTTCTTTTCCTGTCCTCTGCCCTTGTGAGTTTCCGAGAACGCCGGAAGAAACAGTCTGAAAAGGGGGTGGAGAGAGGTGTTGGGGGCGTGCATTTAGGAGTAGTGACGCCAAGAATTGGATTCTCAGCCTGTTTTGTCGACTACCGGAGCTCTAGTTTGGATCTGTACAAGCGTGCGGTAGGGTTCCCTAAGCTAAAGGATGGGTTTACTTTAAGGTTGGATACCGGAAGCTTAGTTTACGAGATGACTCTACTTCTCGGGCAGCTCAGTGTATTTTGCCCTTACGTATCGCATAGAGCTTTTCCTTGACCACTCTTTAGCTTG